>NZ_PJJU01000057.1:0-272239 GCF_002929635.1 Cryobacterium sp. M25
GCTGAAGATCGCCGGCGAAGCCGACCCCGGCCGGGTCTTCGGCGGACGCCGCCCGGCGGTGCGCGTGATCGTGACCGAGAAAGCGCTCACGGCTGAGACCGGCGAGCCGGGTCCCGCCGAACCCGCCGCGCACGGGCAGATCGAGGGCAACCCGGTCCCGATCTCGCAGGAAACCATCGACCGGTTGCTCTGCGAGACCGGCACCCGCGGCATCAAATTCGACGACATCGGCCAAATCATCGACGTCGGCCGTGACGAACGACTCTTCACGGAGGCACAGCGCGCCGCGATGGGAGTGCGCGATGGTGGATGCCTCTGGGTCGGCTGCGACCGATCACCGGCCTGGAGCGAAGCCCACCACATCAACGAATGGCTCACAGACAGCGGAGACACCAACCTCGCCGACGGCGTGTTGCTCTGCCACCCGCACCACCTGCTGCTACACAACCAGCACTGGAAGATCACCCGCACAGGAACGCAGTACTGGCTCCGGCCACCGGTGGAGAACGATCCGGAGCAGACGCTGATCGCACTGCCGAGCAAGGCGGTGGGGCTGTAGGGCGTGGCTCTGGTCCCGGGTCTTGACAGGCTCGACCACCGGCAGGGAACCTCCGAGGGGCGGGTCGCCGGGACTGGGCAGGCTCGACCCCCCCCCCCCCCNGGGGGCGGGAAAGAGGCACTCCGTGGAGGGCGATGGGGTTTGGCTCGGGGGAGCAGACCCCAGCCAGATGCGAATCCGACTGGGGTTGCGTTGGTCCCCGGGTCCCCCTGAATCCTCCCGGTCAGTCGAGAACTGAATCTCACCCGGGGACTTGTACGATCGTACAGCACTCTCAGGTGAAGGCGTCCCGGCCCGATGGTTAGGCTGGTATATCGCACCATTCGGTCGAACGGTGACGATTCCCGGAGGTGCTGGTGGCTGGAAGTGATGCTCGCAGGATCGAGGCGCGTGAACGCATCCTGGCAGCGGCGGCAATCGAATTCGCCGACCGCGGCTACGCGGGCACCTCGATCGGCCTGGTTGCCGAGAAGTCGGGCACCGGCAAGGGGTTGGTACAGTACCACTTCAAAGCCAAGTCGGATATGGCGCTCGCGCTCGTGCATTCCTCGTTTTCGCGGGCTCCGTTCGCCAACGTACTGGGCGATGCGTCACCCATGCGCGGGATCGAGGCCATCGTGGCGTCGATCCGCGGGGTTGCCGGCGCTTTCCGGAACGACGTGCGCGTGCGGGCCTCGGTGCGGCTCGTGCGGGAATATCACCTGATCCCGGCAATCCTGCCGACCCCGTACGTGGGCTGGGTCGCGCGCATCGCGATGCTGCTTCGCGAGGCCGAGGCAGCGGGGGAGATCCCGTCCGGACTCGACCACGACCGCGAGGCCTGGCATCTGGTGGCGTACTTCAGCGGCGTTCAGGAGGTATCGAACCGGCTTGCCGAACGGGAGGACCTACCAGAACGGATCGAGGAGATGCTTGCACGGTCCCTGGCTACGCTGGGTGTGGTGGACCTCGACCGGTTCCTTTGAGAGCCTGGCCCCGCGCTGCCGTTGCGACAATCAGTCAGATCTCGTGTCTCACCGTCTCTCACAGACGGGCACCACCGCCGTTCACCCGCCCGCCGGCACGGGGTGACCCGCCGCGGGATACAACAACCGTTCCGGCGCTGGTTTCGGTTGCGCCTGAGGATCCTCCTTCGGTGCTGCGGTCCGCGCCGGTGGCCACGTCCGCCCCGACCCGCTGCCGGCTCCGCCCGTCGCGGCGTAAATCCGGCGGCCACTCGGTCTACTCTGTCTCCGACCGATCGGGGCCCACCGAAGGTTCGCCGGCTCACGACCAGACGAGAGACAACGAATGCTGTCGAGCTACCTGATTCGCCGAATCGTACGGGCGCGTCCGCGGAGTCGTGCACGCCGTGCTCAAGGATGCCGGTGCGGAGCTGCTGAACCTCCGGCCCGTCCCGGAGGCGAACAGCATCGCGTCGCTGATCCGGCATCTGACCCGGGCGCAGGACGACCACCTGTCCGAGATCATGAAGGAGGAGCTCTGAAACAGCTACCTGAACGGTTCACCGGCGCCAGACGTATTCGTTCTCTGGCCGCCCCGGCGTGCCGTAGCGCGGCGACCGCTCGAGCGAGCCGGTGTCGGCCAGATGCTCAAGGTAGCGCCGGGCGGTCACCCGCGAAATGCCGAGCTGCTCCATGACCTCGCTGGAGGAGACCGGAACGGTCTGCAGCTTCAGGAACTCGATCACCGCGCCCAGGGTGCCCTCGGACAGACCCTTCGGCCGCGGCAGCTCGGTGGGCGTGCGCAGGCTCGCGAACGCCAGGTCCACGTCGGTCTGGCTGGTCATCGCGGACAGGCCGCCCAGCTGAAGCCGAAAGTGCCGATACTGCACCAGCTTCTGCGCGAAGGTCGAATAGGTGAACGGCTTGATCAGGTATTGAACAATGCCGGCCGCCACGGCGCCGCGCACGATGTGCAGTTCGCGCACCGCCGTGATGGCGATGATGTCCGTGGTCAGGCCGGCCGCGCGCATCCGTCGGCTCACGTCGAGGCCGTGCAGGTCGGGCAGGGTCATATCCATCAGCACCAGATCGATGGGCTGCCCGGCGGTGACGGCCGTAGCCAGGGCGCGCAGGGCGGAATGGCCGTCGCCGACGGTGCCCGCGTGCACGAAACCGGTCAGACGCCCGAGGTAGGCGGCGTGCGCCTCGGCCGCAATGGCTTCGTCTTCGACGACGAGCACCCGGATGTCCCGGTCAGTCATGCGATCCGCCCATCATCGCCGCGAGGTCGCGTTCGATGCCCGCGGCGGGCTGCTCCGGCTGCCGGGGGAGGGTGACCGTGAACACGGCCCCCTCGCGGCGGGTGATGCTGAGGCTGCCGCCGAGCCGGTTGACCGTCTGCCGCACCAACGCCAGTCCGAGGCCGCGGCCGAAACTGCCGGGCTTCTTGGTGCTGTAACCGCGGCGGAGGATGTCCGTCACGGCGTCCGGGTCGACGCCGGGCCCGGTGTCGGCCACCTCGATCGCCACCGACGAGGGCGTGGAGCCGACCGAGAGGTGCACCCGGCGGGGTGCCTCGCCGCCGGCGGCCGCGTCGAGCGCGTTATCGACCAGGTTGCCCACGACCGTGACCAGGTCCTGCGCCGTCAGGCCGGAATCGGCGAGGGTTCCGGCCGCCTCAACCGTGAGCAGCACGCCCAGCTCGCTGGCTTGGGCGAACTTGCCCATCAGCAGGGCGCTGAGCACCGGTTCGTCCACCGAGTCGAGCATGTCATCGGTGAGTTGCTGGCTGAGCTCCAGGTCTTTGGTGGCGAAATCGAGGGCCTCGGCGCTGCGCCCGAGTTCCATCAGGGACACGATGGTGTGAAGCCGGTTGGCGTGCTCATGGGTCTGGGCGTGCAGGGCATCCGAGAGGGTGCGCATCGACCGGAGCTCGCTGCCCATCGATTGCAGGTCGGTGTGGTCGCGGATGGTCGCAACCCAGCCCATCGGCGCAGGTTTGGTGCGGCCGCTGCCCGGTTTCAGTGCCGGCAGCTGGCTGACGACCAGCACGCGCGTGTCGGTGACGTGGATCTCGTCGGTGGCGGGGCGGCCGCTCTTCAGTAGCTCGGCGAGCGCCGGGGGAAGGTCGAGACGGTCAAGGCTCTGCGTGGCGGCGGAGGATGCCCGGCCCTCAGTCGGTGAGCGCGGCGGCAGGCCCAGCAGCCGGGCAGCCTGATCGTTGTAGAGCACGACCTCGCCCGTGAGAGTGACGAGTACGAGACCCTCCCGAACCGAATGCAGCACCGAGTCGTAGTAGACGAAGAGCTGGGCGAGCTGCTCCGGTCCCCAGCCGAGCGTGACCCGGCTCAGATAGCGACCGAGCAGCCAGGCGGCGAGGGTGCCCGTGGCCAGCAGCATCAGGGCCACCCCCAGCACGGCCGGCAGCCGCGCGCTCAGCGCGATGGAGAGGTTGCTCGTCTTCACCCCCGCAGCCACCAGGCCCTGAACGGCTCCCTGCTCGTCGGTGATCGGAACGACGGCCCGCACCGAGGGTCCGAGCGTGCCCGTGGTCACCTCGGTGAACGGTTCCCCGGCCAGGGCAGGCGTGACGGTACCGATGTAGGGGCGGCCGATCTCCAACTCGGTCGGGTGGGTCCAGCGGGTGCGGTCGGGCGCCATGATCGTGATGAAGTCGAGGGTGGCGTCGGCGGTGACCCGCTCGGCGTACGGCTGGAGCACCGCGCTGGGATCGGCTGATCGGCTGGCCTCCAGTACGAGCGGGTTGTCGGCGATGGCGCTGGCGACGGACAGCATCCGTTCCTCGGCGGCGACGAAACCGCGGTCGCGGGCGTCCACGAAGGCCGCGGTGCCCGCGAACACGGTTATCGCCATGATGACCAGGGCGTTCGCCAGGAACAGGCGGCGCGCAATGCTCCAGCCTTGCCCCATCGCATCCTTCTTCCATTTGCGCGACCGTGACCAATATGACCGCAACAGTGACGCGGGCGCCTCGGTCGTCCAGTCTGAAACACACCACGGATGGTCCGGGCGCACCAGCGCCTCACCCCAGCCTAGTTACTAGACAAAGGAGTCTTTTGTGGCATCACTGCCTCGCGCTCGCGCTGCACAGCCCGCGAAGAAGTTTGACAAGTCCCACTACCTGTACATGGCGGTCATCGTCGCGGTGATCCTCGGCGTCATCGTCGGCCTGCTCTTCGGCGGCACAGGCGGATTCGCCGTCTCGCTCAAACCGCTCGGGGACATCTTCATCGCCCTGATCAAGATGATGATCTCGCCGATCATCTTCTGCACGATCATCCTCGGCATCGGGTCCATCGCGAAGGCCGCCACGGTCGGCAAGATCGGCGGACTGGCCCTCGGCTACTTCCTGATTATGTCCACCTTCGCCCTGGCGATCGGCCTCGTCGTGGGCAACGTGATCAAGCCCGGCTCAGGGCTCGATCTCACCGCGACCACCTTCGTGCCGCCGGAAGCCGCCGAAACGAACTTCTTCCTCGGCATCATCCCGACCACACTGTTCTCCGCACTGACCGCCGGCAACATCCTGCAGACCCTGCTGGTGGCCCTCATCGCCGGCTTCGCGCTGCAGAAGATGGGAGCCGCCGGCAAGCCGATCCTCGAGGGCATCGCACACGTGCAGGCCCTGGTCTTTCGCATCCTGATCATGGTCATGTGGCTCGCACCGATCGGCGCCTTCGGTGCGATCGCCGCCGTCGTCGGTGCCACCGGCTTCCAGGCCGTTATCAGCCTCTTCACCCTGATGGGCGCCTTCTACCTGACCTGTGTGCTCTTCATCGTCGTCATCCTCGGCGGGTTGCTCAAGATCGTCACCGGCATCAGCATCTTCAAGCTGATGCGCTATCTCGGCCGAGAGTACCTGCTGATCTTCTCTACCTCCTCCTCCGAGGCGGCGCTGCCGCGCCTGATCGCCAAGATGGAGCACCTCGGCGTCTCCAAGCCGGTCGTGGGCGTCACGGTTCCCACCGGATACTCCTTCAACCTCGACGGCACCGCGATCTACCTGACCATGGCGTCGCTCTTCATCGCCACGGCCATGGGTCAGCCGCTCGCCCTGGGCGAGCAGATCGGGCTCCTCGCCTTCATGATCATCGCCTCCAAGGGTGCCGCCGGAGTGTCCGGTGCCGGGATCGCGACCCTGGCCGCCGGCTTGCAGGCCCACGCCCCGCAGCTGCTTGAAGGAGTCGGCTTCATCGTGGGCATCGACCGCTTCATGTCCGAGGCCCGCGCGCTCACGAACTTTACCGGCAACGCCGTCGCCACCGTGCTGATCGGATCCTGGACCAAGGAGATCGATCGTGCCCAGGTCGACCGGGTGCTCGACCGTCACGAGCCGTTCGACGAGACCACGATGATCGCCCACCACGGTGCGCCCAGCGCCGCCGAAACGGCCGCCGCGACCGAGAAGTCCGCGCAGATCGCGGCGCTCAAGGCCTGAGTCCGGCCCGGGTCGTCGAACGCGACCCAGCACGGATGCTCCGCGGCGACTGTCTCGCGGCCTGCGGTAGGGCTGGTTCTCCCCGCTACCCGAAACCGTCGAAATCGCTGCTTCTGCGACGCAAATACCCCCGTGTTAGGGTTGCTGCTGGTCTTACGACCCTTCACCAGGACGCGAATGTACAGCCACGGCCCCATCGGTACGGCGCTTCGTATGGTGAGGCCATGACGGATGCGATCCCCATGATCGCCCCAGCCCACGCTTTCCATCGCGTCGAGGCCGGTCACGGCCTACCCGTCCGACACAGCGTGCATCCGTTCCGTCGGCCGTGATTCGGCCCCGCCCGGCGTGCACCGGGAGAATCCGTGACCGACACTATTGCCGTAAAGGCAGATCGACTGTACAAAGCGTTCGGGCGTCGTCCGCACGAGCTCGTCAAGAAGCTGACCGCGGGAGCCAGCCGCGATGAGGTGTCCTCGCTGGGCACCGCCGCCGTTATCGACGCCTCATTCGAGGTTCACCGCGGCGAAATTTTCGTGGTGATGGGGTTGTCCGGTTCGGGCAAATCCACCCTGATCCGCATGCTCAACGGGCTACTGGACGCCACCTCCGGCAGCGTGACGGTGGCCGGCCAGGCCATCACCGGCATCTCCGCCGCCGCGCTGCGCGAGGTGCGCCGCACCAATATTTCCATGGTGTTCCAGCACTTTGCCCTGCTACCGCATCGCACCGTGATCGACAACGTCGCCTACGGACTCGAGGTGCAGGGCGTGGGCCGCGAGGAGCGGCTCGCCAAGGCGCGCACCATCATCCGCCTCGTCGGGCTCGACGGCTGGGCCGACAGCCTGCCGTCCGAGCTTTCCGGCGGAATGCAGCAGCGAGTCGGCCTCGGCCGGGCCCTCGCCGCCGACACCGACGTACTCCTGATGGACGAGGCGTTCTCGGCCCTTGACCCGCTGATCCGCCGCGAAATGCAGGAGCAGCTGATCGAGCTGCAGGCCGAGCTTGGCAAAACCATCATCTTCATCACCCACGACCTCAACGAGGCCATGTTCCTCGGCGACCGCATCGCGGTCATGCGCGACGGTCGCATCGTTCAGATCGGCACCCCCGAGGAGATCCTGACCGACCCGGCGAACGACTACGTCGCTCAGTTCGTGCAGGATGTCGACCGCGCCCGGGTGCTGACCGCGGCCAGCGTGATGGAGCCCGTGCGCTCCGTGGTCACGATCACCGGCGGTCCCCGAGCTGCGCTCCGCACCATGCGCGACCTGCAGACCTCCGCCACCTTCGTGCTCAACCGCGACCGCACCTTCGCCGGTGTGGTGCGCGATCGCGACGTGCTGGGGCAGGTCAAGGCCGGCGAGACCGATCTGCGCGCGATAGTGCGCACGGATGCGATCTCCGTCAACCCGGACACCCCGCTGGTCGACCTGGTCGAACCCTCGGTCGGCAGTGACCTGGCCATCGCCGTGGTCGATGAGAAGAACCGTCTGCTCGGCGTCATCCCGCGGGTGACCCTGCTGGCCGCGCTCGGCAACGTGAGCACGAATACGGGGGACGTGCCCGTGATCGAGCCCGCGGCCACGATTTCCATCAGCGTGATCACCGAAACCCTCCGCGACACCGCTCTGGAAGGAGCCGACCTGTGAACGACTTCCGACTTCCTCTGGGTACCCTCGTGGAGGGGTTCATCGACTGGATCACCGACACGTTCGGGTTCTTATTCGACTTCATCCGGGCCGTCTTCGACGGTGCCTACGAACTGGTCGACTTCCTCCTGGTGGCGCCGCCCTTCTGGGTGATCATCGTGCTCTCGGCGGGGCTGGCCCTGGCCACCCGCGGTTGGAAATTCATGGTCGGTACCGTCCTCGGTCTGATCGTCGTCGTCGGCGTCGACCAGTGGGAGAACGCCATGGACACCCTCGCACTGGTGCTGGTCGCCAGTGTGCTCGCGATCGCCCTCAGCCTGCCGCTCGGCATCCTGGCGGCGAAGTCCGCGGTGGCGTCCAACATCATCCGGCCGATTCTCGACTTCATGCAAACCATGCCGGCCTTCGTGTACCTGATTCCCGCGCTGATCCTGTTCCGCGTTGGCGTCGTGCCCGGAATCGTGGCCACCATCATCTTCGCGATGGCTCCGGGAGTCCGCCTCACCGAGCTGGGCATCCGCGGGGTCGACCGAGAAGTGGTTGAGGCCGGACAGGCCTTCGGCGCCTCGCCCTGGCGCATCCTCCGGCAGATCCAGCTTCCGCTGGCGATGCCGACGATCATGGCGGGTATCAACCAGGTCATCATGCTCTCCCTGTCGATGGTCGTCATCGCCGGTATGGTCGGTGCCGGGGGGCTGGGAGCGGATGTCGTCGCCAGCCTGAACCGCATCGACGTCGCACTCGGTTTCGAAGCCGGCCTCGCCGTGGTGATCCTCGCCATCTTCCTTGACCGCCTGACCGCCGCACTCGGCACCGGCGACACCCCGCTCGGTCGAATCATGTCGGCCCGCAAGCGCCGCGCCCAGCAAGCCCTGGCCGCCTGAGTCAGTGCGCCGCGCACACGACCTCCTGATTTCTGATTCTGCCCCGGTCGCCCACCAGGCGACACGAAAGGAAACAATATGAAAAACCGATCACTGTCCCTCATCGCCCTCGGAGCCGTTGGGCTCCTCGCACTCAGCGGCTGCGCCTCGGCCGAGGCCGCCGTCGTCGGCGACGGGAACAAGGACCAGAAAGACATCACCATCGCCGTGTTCAACGGCTGGGATGAAGGCGTCGCGGTCTCCGAACTGTGGAAGGCCATCCTCGACGAGAAGGGCTACAACGCGGAGTTGGAATACGCCGACGTTGCCCCCGTCTACTCGGGTCTCTCCACCGGAGACTACGACATCAACATGGATGTCTGGATGCCACAGACCCACGCGTCCTACGTGAAGGAGTACGGCGATGACATCGTCGACCTCGGCGCATGGAACGAGGAATCCCGCCTGACCATCGCCGTCAACAAGGATGCCCCCATCGATTCCCTCGACGAGCTGGCCAGGAACGCCGACAAGTTCGGCAACCGCATCGTCGGAATCGAACCCGGAGCCGGCCTGACCAAGGCCACCACTGAGAAGGTCATCCCGGCCTACGGCCTCGACGACATGGAATACCTGACCTCATCGACCGCAGCCATGCTCACCGAGCTGACCGCGGCCACCAAGGCCGGCGAGAACATCGTCGTCACCCTGTGGGAGCCGCACTGGGCCTACGGTTCGCTGCCGATCAAGACCCTCGAGGACCCCAAGGGAACCCTGAAGAACACCGAGTCGCTCCACAGCTACGCCAAGTCCGACTTCGCCGAGGACTTTCCGCAGGCCACCGAGTGGATCAAGGGCTTCGACATGGACCTCGACAAGCTGTACTCGCTTGAGAAGGCCATGTTCGTCGACTACGACGGCAAGGACTACGAGCCGATCGTGGCGAAGTGGATCTCCGAGAACCAGGAGTACGTGGACTCTCTGACCACCACGTAACACAGAACACAACCCGAGAGCGGCAGGAAAGGCCCCGGTCAAGGAGACCCGGGCCTTTCCTGCACCTCAGCGGGGCAGCACGGATGTGCGCCCCCGGGTGTCGAAGGCGGCCGACCGCGCCCCGCAGGGTGCCGGGGCGACGCTTGGGCGAGGAAGGCCTGCAGGCGCGGCGAAGGTTTCCAGCCCACGACCGCGCTGTCGACGGGAACTGCCCTGGTGCCGTCGCCGAGCTCGACGGCGATTGTCTCGGCAATGGTTGACCTGGTTTTGGAGGTCGAATCGAAGATGACCAGGGTGCTCACGCCGTGCTCCAACGATCGGGTTCGTCAGGTGCCGGCCGCTTCAGTGCACCGCAACCGCGGACCGGGGAAGGTTGCCGACTACGGGGTTGTCTGTGTCAGGAATTCAGTGAGCTCGCGAGTGATTTCGGCGGCAACGGCATCCGTTGACATGGTGGCAACACCGTCGCCGTTCTCGACGCCGTAGTCGCCGAACCGCGCATGGTTGGCTCCTTCGATTTCGACGAAACGGGTGTCGGGCACAAGCAGATCTGCGCTGTCGGCGATCTTCTCCGGGGTGCTGAGGCCGTCGGCGCTCCCGCTGAGGCTGAGGGCCCGCAGATCGGTGCGCTCCGGCGCGGCCGCACAGTAGCTGCCGAACAGCACCAGCCCGGCCACCGCGGGATCGTCCGCCAGCATGCAGGCTCGCACGCCGCCGATCGAGTGGCCGCCCACGAACCAGGTGGAGACGTTGCGGACGGCGTCGGTGAAGGTGGACAACGTCCGGCGGTCGAAGATGGCGAGGTTGAGCACAGGCTTGGTGATCACAACGGTCACCCCGGTGTCTTCGACCGTGCCCGCCAGCTTGTAGAGGTAGGCATAGGGGTCAACCCGGGCACCGGGAACGAAGACCAGGCCGATGTCGCCGGCGTCGTCGGCGGGCGCGAGGACGACCGACGTGGGGGTGTCGGTGACGGTCACGTTCGGGTTGGCGAAGACCTCGTCCGCCGCGGCCCGATCGGCCACGCGCACCGTGTTCGCCCAGGCCAGAAACACGATCACGACGAGTACGAACGCGGTCAGGCTCCACCAGCCGCCGGCCCGGATGCCGCGCCGCAGCCGTCCTCGTCGCCGTGCCTCGGTCGTGCCGCCGGGCTGGGTCACCGCGCTCCGCTCCTCGCCTGTCCGGTCGGCGTGAGACCGGAAACCGCTGGTGGTCCCAACCTAGCCGCAACCGACCTGCCCGGGCCGAACCGCTCCGGCCTCAGTCGTCGAGACCGCGGGCGGCCAGAGCCTCGCCGATCGCATCCGCGGCATAGAGTGAGCGCACGACCACCGGCACGGCCAGGGCGAGCAGCGAACCCTGGGTGCCGCGCGCCCGACGGGCCTCGATCACCTCGGACACGATCTCGGTGACGAGCGGGATGCACCGCAGGGTGAGGGCGAGGAGGAGGCCGACCCGGTCGGCGTCGACCCAGCGACGGAACGGTCGCAGAAGCTTCTGAAAGCCCTCGAGCACGGCCGTGACCGTGGTCGTCACGGTGAACAGCGCCGCCAGCGCCACGGCGATCAGCAGCCGCCCGGCCATCAGGCCGGCCGTGGTCCAGCCGGCGAACAGCGCCTGGAGTGGAACGGCGATCACCAAAATCCACAGGATCGGGCCGATCTGCTGCCACGCCGCGCCCAGCGGCACCCGCGCCGCCAGGAACAGTGCGGCGACCCCGAGAAGGCAGGCGCCCAGCTGCCAGAGCTCGCCGAGCGAGCCGACGAGCAGTACGGCGAGCGAGAGAAGCACGAGCTTGAGCAGCATCGGCGCGCGGTGGATCAGCGAGTGGCCGGGGTGATAGAGCCCGATCATGCCGGCCCGATCATGCCAGCAGCTCCCGGTACGCGCCGAGCGCGGCATCCGGTGCACCGTCGGCGACCACCCGGCCGTCCTCGATCACAATCACGCGGTCGAAGGCGGCGAGCAGGTCCAGCTGGTGGGTGACCACGATGACCTGCTGGCTCAGGCCGAGCAGAAGTTCGGTGATGCGCCGGGCATTGCGTGCGTCGAGCAGGGTGGTCGGCTCGTCGGCGACCACGATCTCAGGCTCCGCCACGAGCACGGCCGCCAGCGCCAGCAACTGCTTTTGGCCGCCGGACAGCCGGTGCGCCGGATGGTCGGCGTGCTGCTCGAGCCCGAAGCGCTCGAGCGCCGCCCGCGTGCGGGTCGAGATCTCGAGCGGGGTCAGCCCGCGGCGGCGTAGGGTGAAGGCGACGTCTTCGGCCACGGTGGGCATCACGATCTGGTTGTCCGGGTTGGTGAAGATGAAGCCGACCTGCCGGCGCACCGCCTTGGCGTTCCGGGCCACGTCGAGGCCGCCGACGCTCACGATTCCGGTGTCGGGCTTGATCAATCCGTTGATCAGGCGCACGAGGGTGGACTTTCCCGACCCGTTCGCCCCGACGATGCCGATGTGCTGTTCGGTGAGGGTCAGACGGATGTCCCGCAGCACCATCCGTTCACCGAACGCATGCGAGACACTGTCGAAGTCGATCCTGCTCATGATGCAGGCGTGACTGCTCCGGCGGTGACGTCGGCGGCCTCGGGCGCGGGAGCGGCGCTGCGGCGCGGCGGGATCAGACCCGGGTAGGCCCTGTGAACCTGGCGGGCCACCAGAACGGTCACGACCACCTTGATCAGGTCGCCGGGCAGAAACTTCGCGGCGTCGACGAGAGCAACCCAGAGCGGCAGGCCCAGGTTGATCGCGGTGACGGGCACGCCGATCAGGTAGACCACGACGATGCCGCCGAGGGTGGTGGCGCCGAGCGCCGCCCAGAGCCGGTAGCGGGGGAGGAGCAGGCCGGTCAAGTAGCCGATGACCAGGGCGCCGAGCAGCCAGCCATAGAGGTAGCCGGCGGAGGGTGAGGTGGTGAACCAGACGATGCCGCCGCGCCCGCCAGACAGCAGCGGGAGGCCGGCTGCGGCGAGGGCGAGCAGGAGGAGCACGGCGAAGAAGCCCTTGCGCGCCCCGAGGATCGCCCCGGCCAGCATCACCCCGAGGGTCTGGAAGGTGATCGGCACGGCCACCGCCCCGATGCTCAGGGCGCCGGGCAGTCCGAGTGCGGCGATCAGGGCGGCGAAGATGGCGATCTGCGACAGGTCGCGCACGCTCATGATGCGGGGTGTCGGGGTGCGGGCGATGCGGGTGCTGGAAGTCATGTTCTTCAATCTAGAATTCCGCGGCAGGGCGAGTCCGAAGAAGACCTACAAAGAATGCGGCGGAACTCTATACGGGCGCGTCCGGCAAGCTCCTCGGCGCAGGGGTGTCTCGGGGTTTCTGCCGGTAGAGCGTTTCCCCGCGTTCGAGCATGCCGATGTAGGTCGCAATCTTCGCGGCGCGAGCCTCGGGCTGCTTCGCGCCGTCGAGGCGGAACGGGATCGCGAAGCGGTTCTGGGACGTGAGCGCCGGGAAGAACCCGGCGGGACGCATCCGCCCCTCCGCGATGAGGGTAAGGGCTGAGTCCCGGTTGAGCTGTGACCACACGCTGCGGGCTCGGCGGGGAGTGAAGGCCTGCGACAAGTAACCGTCGAGAAAGTTCACTTGCCCGTCGATCCAGCCGAAGCACAACGCGATCTCGAGCGCCTGGGATGGGTGGTCTCCGGTGCCGCAGGGCGTTTCTTCCGCAGCTGCAAACGGATGCGCTCGTCCGACGGAGTACTGCTGTGCCATGCTCACCCTTTGCTCCTGCACAACAAGCACTGGACGATCATCCGCACCGGAACTCAGTGCCGACTGCGGTCACCGATGCAGGTTGACCCGGAGTGGACGATAATCGCGTTGCCGAGCGAGCAAACAAGCGGGGCCGAGGGTCAGGCGACGAGGCGGGCGTTGTTCGTCGAAGCAGCGGCGGAGAAGCGCGGAAGAATGGCCGTCGGCGCCCGCTCCGGTTCGGCCCAAACGGAGATCGGGGCGGGAATGAAGGGGAGCGCGGTGGGCTCGGCGGTGACCTCGCCGCGCAGAACGGCGGTCTCGGTGCGGAGCACGGAGGCCAGGGACGAGGCAATCTGGTTGGCCTTCAGATCGTGGAAGATCACGTCGGTGTCGTCACTGCTGCGGGGAATTAGAGTCCACTGGCCTTGGGCGCCGACGAGACGAGCGATTTGGGTGTGCAGGAGCTCGAATACCTGAGCGTCGCTGAGCTCGGGAACGGGCGGGGGGATGACCGGTGCGACCGGTGCGACGCGACGTCGTCGACCAAACATCGGGAGCCCCTTTCGGCTAACGTGCCCTGAACTCTTCAGTTTGCCGTGCGGCGCGCTACGGCCCGCGCTGACACGCCGACAGCGGAGGACTTAGTCCTCGATTCGGCGATCGTCGGCATCCTGGATGACGGTTCCGATGGCGACGGCGGCGCTGAGCAGCCAGCCGACCCACATCAGCGCCAGGCGCCAGTCGCGCGGACCGGTGCGGGTGGCGCTCAGAATGTTCCAACCGCCGGCGAGCACGCCGATGATGGCACTGCTGAAAATGAACTTTCGCATGAAGACCTCCGCGTCTAACGCTACCCGGAAGTTGCCCGGCTGCACGTTTCCCGACAATCTGACCGATCGGACAGGCTCTGACCGATCGGTCAGGTACCGTGATTGGGTGACTCCAGAGCCCGTTGTGCCCCAGCCCCCACACAACCGCCAGAGCACCAGCGCAGAACTGCGCGCGACAGCGCTGGAGCAGTTCGCCTCGGTCGGGTTCGCCGGCACCTCGCTGCAGCAGATCGCCGACGCGGCCGGGTACTCCAAATCGAGCGTGCTCTACCACTTCGCCTCCAAGGAAGCGCTCCTCGAGGAGGTGCTCACCCCGGCGGTGAACCGGCTGGAGGCCATTCTCGAACGGTTCCTCGCCACCGAGGAGAGCGCCCTGACCCGGAGCCGGTTCGTGAACGACTTCATCGACTTCATCCTTGAATTCCGCCTCGAGCTGCACACCTTCATCAACCAGTCTCAGTCGCTGCGCGGCATCCCCGTGATCGACCGGGCAGGAGTGGTGATCGTGCGCCTCTCCGACACGCTGTGCCACGGCGATGCGAGTACGGAGGACCGCATCCGCTTCGGTATCGCCCTCGGCGGCGCCGCCTACACCCTGGTGGCCGGTATGACGTTCCTCGGGGAGGAGCTAGCCCCGGTGGAAGAGGTCCGACCGGCTCTCCTGACCGTCATCACCGAGCTGCTTGCCCCTGTCACCGTTCGCACCGCCCCGTCCCGGAAGTAGCACCACCCATGGCAACCCTGCTCTATCGAATCGGCCACTTCGCCTACCAGCGTGCGGGCCTGGTGCTCGGCATCTGGGCCATCCTGCTGGTCGGGATCCTCGGCTCCGGGGTGGCCCTCGGTGGCCAGACCCAGGAGTCGTACGCGATTCCCGGCACGGAATCACAGGACACCATCGACAAGCTCGGCGAGGTGTTCCCCCAGGCGGCCGGCGCCGCGGTACAGGTTGTCTACACGGCCCCGGACGGGGCATCCGTCACCGACGAGCCTTACCGCACGGCCATCGTCGACATGGCGGCCGAACTCGCGGACGTGCCCGGCGTCGACTCGGTGCTGACGCCCTATGACGAATATGCGTCGGGCGCGATCTCCGACGACTCGGAGAGTGCGTTCAGCCAGGTTCAGTTGTCCGGCTTATCAACCGACGTCACCGCGGAAACCCTCGACGACGTGACCGGGACGCGGGATATCGCCGAGCAAGCCGGCCTCGAGGTCGCTTTCGGCGGCCAGGTGTTCCAGGACAACACCTTCGGCATCACCATCTCCGAGGTGCTCGGCCTGATCTTCGCGGGGGTGGTGCTGGTGATCACCTTCGGTTCGCTCGTATCCGCCGGGATGCCGCTGCTGATGGCCCTGATCGGCGTCGGCGTCGCCATCGGCGGCATCACCGTGATTTCCGCATTCGTGCCGGTCTCGAGCACGGCCCCCATGCTCGCCCTGATGCTCGGGCTCGCCGTAGGCATCGACTACGCGCTCTTCATCCTGTCGCGGCACCGCACGCAGCTCGCCAACGGGGTCGAACCACACGATTCGGCCGCCTCGGCCGTGGCCACCGCCGGCAGCGCCGTCGTCTTCGCCGGGATCACCGTGATCATCGCCCTGCTCGGGCTGCTCGTGGTCGGCATCCCGTTCCTCAGCGTGATGGGGCTGGGCGCCACCTTCGCCGTGCTGGTCTCGATCTTCGTGGCGGTCACGCTCCTCCCCGCCGTTCTCGGCCTCGCCAAGGGGCGCCTCACTCCCAAGACGGGCAGCCGCGCGCACCACCGGGCCACCCGTCCAGACACCGGCCGGCCCACCCTCGGCAACCGCTGGGTCAACCTCGTGCTCAGGGCGCCGGTCGTGGCCGTGCTCCTCGTGGTGGGCGTGCTCGGCACGCTGGCGATCCCGGCCCTCAGCCTCGACCTGAACCTGCCTGACGGGGCGTCCGAGCCGGCCGGTTCGACGCAGAGAGAGGCGTTCACCATGCTCGAAAAGGGCTTCGGTCCGGGCTACAACGGTCCGCTCATCGTCGTCGTCGACATCACCCAGACGACGGATATCTTCGGTGACCTCGACACCATCGGCGCGGCCCTGCGCACCCTGCCCGACGTGGCCTTCGTCGGCAAGGGCACTCCGGACCCGACCGTCGACACCGCCATCATCCAGGTCATGCCGGACAGCGCACCGAACGCGCCCGAGACCAAGGCGCTCGTGCAGGCCATCCGCGATCTGGCACCATCGATCGACGACGACTTGGGGACCCCCATCGCCGTGACCGGCGCGACCGCCGTGTCGATCGACATCTCCAACCGCCTCAGCAACGCGCTCGTGCCGTTCGCCCTGATCGTGGTGGGGCTCTCGATCATCCTGCTGACCATGGTGTTCCGGTCGATCTTCGTGCCGATCAAAGCGGCCCTCGGGTTCCTGCTGTCGGTGGCCGCATCGATCGGCGCGACCGTGGCGATCTTCCAGTGGGGCTGGTTCTCCGAGCTGCTCGGGGTGGAAACCCCCGGGCCGATCCTGAGCTTCCTGCCCATCCTGCTGATGGCCGTGCTCTTCGGGCTGGCCATGGACTACGAGGTGTTCCTCGTCTCCGGCATGAGGGAGGAGTTCGTGAAGACCGGCCTGGCCCGCGAATCCATCGTGCACGGGTTCTCCCACGCCGCCCGCGTGGTCACGGCCGCCGCCCTGATCATGTTCTTCGTCTTCTTTGCCTTCGTGCCCGAGGGCACCGGGGCGATCAAGGGCATCGCGTTCGCCCTCGCCGTCGGAGTCCTCCTCGACGCGTTCCTGGTGCGGATGACATTGGTCCCGGCCGCGATGGCCCTCGCCGGCGATGCCGCCTGGTGGCTGCCACGCTGGCTCTCCCGCATTCTGCCCAACGTCGACATCGAGGGTGAGGGTCTGCGCCGGCACCTGGCCGACAAAGAATGGGCCATCAGCCAGCCGCACGCCATCACGGCCGAGGGAGCCGTCTTCGGGCTGCCGGAGAGCCCCTTCGGGCCGCTGGACCTCACCATCGACGCCGGCGCGGTGGTGGTACTGACCGGCTCCGCCACCCACCGCCGCGTCGTCGCCGCCACCCTGGCCGGCCGGCTCGACCCGGTGTTCGGCCGCCTCCAGGTCATGGGCTTTCCGGTGCCGTCCGAGCGCAGCCGCGCCCTCCGCGCGGTGGCGCTCGCCGACGTGGGCGACAGCCGCGACAATGGGCTCACCGTGGGGGAGTTGCTGGCCGAACGGCTGGACCTGGCGCATCCGTGGTACCGCGCCGCGTCGCGCCGCTCGCTTCTCGCGGGGTGGATCGCGCGTCTGAACGGTGCGCTCGGCACCCCGTCGAGCGGCCGGGACGCCGGCCCGATCGTGGCCGGCACGACGGTATCGTCCCTCTCCGCCCTGGGCCGTGCCGCGGTGCTCGTGACGGCGGCGCTCACCGAGACCCCGGGAGTTGTCATCGTCGACCTCGGCGAGGGACTGCCCGTCGACCCGGCGGGGCGGGACCTCGTGCAGGTGCTGGCGATCCTCGCCCCGGCATCGACCGCCCTCATCGTCGGTGCCGCCTCCTTCCCCGAGGCGATCGCGGTCTACCGCGGGGCCCGCCCGCTGCAGACCCTCGAACTCGATTCCCGTGACCGAAAGGCCCTGCAGCGATGAGCACCAGGCTTGAGAAACTGTTCAGCCGCACGCCCGGGCAGCGCCGAGGGGCCTTCGGGGCCCTGCTGGCGGGCCTGATCGTGGTGCCGCTGGCGGTTGCCGGACTCTTCGCCGGGGCCCTCGCCACCGCCGATCAGCGCGTGGACACGCTGCCGGCGATCGTCGTCAACAACGACGAGATCGTCACCACCACCCTGCCCGACGGCTCCGAGCAGCCGGTGCTCGCCGGCCGCCTGCTCGTGACCGAACTCACCAAGCCTTCCGATGACGGGTCCGAGGCCACCGGGTTCGACTGGACCATCTCCAACTCCGCGGATGCCGCGGCGGCCCTGGCCTCCGGCGACGCCTACGCGGTGCTCACGATCCCGAAGGACTTCTCGGCGTCGGTGACCTCGCTGGGCGGGGCGGCTCCCACCCAGGCCGACCTGGGCATCCGCACGGATGACGCGCACTCGTTCCTGGCCGGATCGGTGGCCCAGTCGGTGGGCACCGCCATGTCGGGCGTCTTCGGCCGCGAGATCACCTCGCAGTACCTCAACGGGCTCTACACCAACCTGGCCATGCTGGGCGAGTCCCTCACGCAGGCGGCGGATGGCGCCGCGCAGGTTTCGACCGGGGTCACCGGCGTGGCCACCGGACTCGATTCGCTGGCCGGCGGCACGGCCGCCGCGGCGTCCGGGGCTTCATCCGCCGCGACCGGCGCCGCCAGCTTCTCCTCCGGCGTCACCGAGTACACCCAGGGCGTCACCGGACTGAGCGACGGCCTGACCCGGCTGAGCACGGGCGCGGCCGGGCTGGCTCCGCTCGCGACCGGCCTACCGGCCTACGCGGCCGGGGTGCAGGCCAACGCCGACGGTTTCAGGCAGCTGAACGCGGCCATGCAGAGCGACCCGCGGGTCGCCGACTACGCGCCGGCCCTGCTGCAGCTCCAGGGCGGACTCGACGCCCTCGCCGCGCAGAGCACCGGCATCAGCCAGGCGGGTACGGGCCTCGAAGGCGTGCTCGATGGGGTGTCTCAGAGCGCCAACGGTGCGAGCCTGCTCTCCGCCGGTGGCAGCGACCTCCGCGGCGGTGCCAGCGACCTCGCCACCGGAGTTGCCGGCATCTCCACCGGCCTCTCGCAGCTGGTCACCGGAACAACGGATGCCGCGGCGGGCGCCCGCCTGCTCGAATCGGGCGCGGTCGAACTCGCCAGCGGACTGCAGGACGGCGCGGACAGCGCGGCCCCGCTCACCGACACCGACCCGGTGACTACCGCGGCGGTCGTCTCCGAACCGGTCGGCATCACCGCGGAGCGCGACAACGCCTTCGCGTCGATCGGCCCGGTCATCGGCATGGTCTTCGTGCCGATCGGCCTGTGGATCGGTGCCCTGGCGATCTTCCTGGTGATGAAGCCGCTGTCCGCGCTCGCGCTCGCGTCGACCGCGTCGACCGGCAACCTCGTGGCCCGCAGCCTCGGCCGTGCGTTCGGCATCGCTGCAGCGCAGGCCGTGGTCGTGGTGTTGTTGCTGCACAGCACGCTCGGCGTCTCGTGGTCGATCCTGCCGTCGACCCTGGCTTTCACGGTGTTCCTCGCCTTCGTGTTCGCGGCGGTGCACCACTTCCTCACGGCGGCGTTCGGCCGGGTCGGAATCGTGGTCTCCCTGGTACTGCTCGCGTTGCAGCTCACCGCGGTGGGTGGGCTCTACCCGATTGAGCTGGTGTCGGCGCCGTTCCAGATGATCAGCCCGTTCCTGCCGCTCACCTGGGCGGTGCGGGGCATGCAGGCCATTGTCTCCGGGGGAGGCGGCAGCGCCGGCGGGCCCGCGGCCATCCTGCTGATCTTCGCGCTGGTGAGCGTTCTGGCCTCGTACTGGACCGTCGCCAGCCGGCGCGGCGCCCGCTCGTTCGGCCTGGCGCAGGCCCGCAGCTGATGCGGGGCATCTGTTCCCGGAGGGAACGTGTGCGCGCCCGCGTGAGGTTGCGCCCCGTGCGCCGCACGAATTCGACGGAGATTTTGGCTCACCCGAACAACCGTAATTCAGGTCAGGCTCAGGCTCAGGCTCAGGCTCAGGCTCAGGCTCAGGCTCAGGCTCAGGCTCAGGCTCAGGCTCAGGGGAGCTTGCGTGCGTGGCTGACTCAGGACATCCGTCGCCCAAATTCTTCAGTCGGCGCGGACCAGTGCGGAACGGGTGCGGATACCCGGCTCGGCCCGGCCTGATCTCCTGAGGTGGCCACATCTCCCGCCTGATGCGCCGAAGTGCCTGTGCGGTTCGGGCATGCACCTCGCGCTTTGTTCTGCCCCGCAGCGCGAACGAATTCGACGGAGATTTTGCCAAGATAGGTCCAGGATGCCCCGGAAAGTAGCGTTTCCGCCAAAATCTCCGTCGAATTGGTTCGACGACCTGGCTCAGAGTTGGTCGACGACCAGGATCAGGGGAGAGGCGGGCCCTGGCCGATACTCAACCAGGCGTCGGTTCCTCCGCGAGCGTTCGGGCCGGGGCCCCGGTCCGTGGCGCGGGCCTCCTTCATCGCTTGAAGCTGGCGGTCGACAGCCGCTCTGGTCGCCCCCGCCGAGAGCTGCCGCTCGAGGTCCGCGTCGAGCGGGGCCGTGACATCGTTCAGAGCGCCGCTGGAGAGCAGCTCGTCGGTGGCGGCGGCGCGGGCCTGCATCTGGGTGACCCGGTCCTTGGCCCGGTCGAGGTCGGCACCGACCGTGCCCAGTTGCGAGCCGATGCCGGACGCGGCCTCGTTGGCCTTGACCCGAGCCTCGGAGGCAGCGTAGGTGGCCTTGATGGTCTCCTTCTCCGTGCGGAAAGCGGCGACCCGTTCGGCGAGGCGTCGTTCGTTGTCCTGCAGTTGCGCCTGCTGCTGCGCCAAAGCGAGGTACTGGTCACGGATGGCTGCCACCTGGCCCTCGAGGAGCGACCGGCGTTCCAGCGCCGTGCGGGCCAGATCTTCCCGGCCCTGGTTCAGCGCGTCCTGGGCCTGGTCGGCCAGCCGCTGGTAGCGGCCGCCCATGTCCTGCCCCTGCAGCTCAATTCGCTTCTTCGCCGTTGCGACCTCGGCCAGCCCCAGGCGCACCTGCTGGAGCGACTTCACCTGCTGCTCGTAGCTGTCGTCGAGGGCCTCGCGGGGGTCTTCGATCCGGGTCAGGGCCCGGTTTGACTTGCTGCGGAGGATGACGCGCAGCCGCGAGGTGAGGCTCATGATTCAGTCCTTCTGTTGAAAGTATTCATGGGCAGGGGCCGGCGCGGATCGGAGAACCCGTCGTTGCCGTTATGGGAGTGGCCGTTGAGGGAGTGGCCGTTGAGGGAGCGCAACTCATCGACCCCAGCCCGGAGCGCGGCCACCTCGCGGTCGACCTCGGAGCGAAGGGCCGTGAGGGTGTCATCGGTGAGCTCTCCGAGACCGGCAGCGACGGCCGAGCGCAGCCGGCGCACCAACCCGGCCACTTGGTCGACACGGCGGCCGGCCACCGACAGCGCCTCGGCGAGCACGACAGGATCGGTCTCGCTCGTCAGCAGCCGCAGCTGCGATTGCAGCGTGACGCTTTCGCCCTGAATGCGACGGAAAAGTCGCGGAAGCTCGCCGAGCGGGCCCTGGCTGCTCCGGGCCAGGTCGACGGCTGCCTGACCACTGTCGAGAGATTCCATCAGCCGCAACTGCAGCTTCAGAACCTCGTGTTGCGGGCCCCAACTCAGGATGGTTCGAGAACGCAACACCGCGCCGGTCAACCTGCGGATACGGCGAATGCGCCGGTACAGCCTCCGCACCAGAACGAAGAACGAGACGAAGACAACGAGGCTGATGGTCGCGAGTGAGATCGACACCCAGCTCAGCAGTGAATTCAGGTCCATGGGTCCGCCTCTTTCAAACAGTCAGCCGGGGTCGCGCCACACCCGGACACAATCCACGGTTTAAAGTACGCGCGTTACCTCAAAGTTGTCCCCATGTCGGGCGACCGTGGCCGAGGGGCCAGCCCGGCCACCGCTTTCGGCCCACTGGTAGCCTTAGGAGACCACCAAGGCGTCGCTCTGCGCCCGCCGGAACGGACGATCCCATTACCTCTGCAGCCGAACCCACGGCATCCGCCGCCCCGGACTCCACCTATTCGCTGGTCGTGGTCTCCAACCGCCTCCCGATCGAGATCGAGGTTTCCGAAGACGGAACCGAGGGCTGGCGCACCTCGCCCGGCGGCCTGGTCACCGCCCTTGAGCCCATGATGCGCAGCTCCGACGGCGCCTGGGTGGGCTGGCCCGGCATCGCCGACCGCTCGTTCGACCCGTTCGAGAACGACGGCATCTCCATCGTGCCGGTGCGGCTCAGCGAGTCGGAGTTGGAGGATTACTACGAGGGCTTCTCCAACGACACGATCTGGCCGCTTTACCACGACGTGATCGCGCCGCCGCGCTACCACCGCGAATGGTGGGAGGCCTACGTTCGGGTGAACCGCCGCTTCGCCGACGCCGCCGCATCCGCCGCTGCGCCCGGCGCCACGGTGTGGGTGCACGACTACCAGTTGCAGCTCGTGCCACGGATGCTGCGCGACGCGCGGCCCGACCTCGTGATCGGGTTCTTCAACCACATCCCTTTTCCGCCCTACGGGATCTATGCCCAGCTACCCTGGCGCAAGCAGATCCTCGACGGACTGCTCGGCGCCGACCTGATCGGTTTCCAGCGCCTCGCCGACGCCGGTAACTTCTCCCGAGCCGTGCGCCGCCTCTACGGCTATCCGACCCGCGGCGTCGCCATCGATGTGCCCGCACCCGAGGGCAAGCATCGCCGGGTGATCGCCAAGCACTTCCCGATCTCCATCGACGCCGCCGCCTACGAGGAACTGGCGCGGCGCCCCGAGATCCAGGAGCGGGCGCGCCAGATCCGGGAAGACCTCGGCAACCCCCAGACGATCATGCTGGGCGTGGACCGGCTCGACTACACCAAGGGCATCGCCCACCGCATCAAGGCGTTCGGCGAGCTGCTCGCCGACGGCAGCCTGAGCGTGGAGGACGTCACCCTGGTGCAGGTCGCCAGCCCCTCCCGGGAACGCGTCGGCCCCTACATCGCCCTGCGCGACGAGATCGAACTGGCCGTCGGCCGCCTCAACGGCGACTTCTCCACCATCAGCCACACCGCCATCAGTTACCACCATCACGGCTACCCGCGCGAGGAGATGGTGGCGCTCTACCTCGCGGCCGACGTGATGCTCGTGACCGCGCTCCGCGACGGCATGAACCTCGTCGCCAAGGAATACGTGGCCGTGCGCTTCGACCGCGACGGCGTGCTCGTTCTGAGCGAGTTCGCCGGCGCCGCCGACGAGCTCAAACAGGCCGTGCTGATCAACCCGCATGACATCGACGGCGTGAAGGCCGCCATCCTCAGGGCCGTCGCGATGCCCCGCCAGGAACGGCTGCGACGCATGCGCGCGCTCCGCCGCAAGGTCTTCGACAACGACGTCGACGCCTGGTCCTCTTCCTTCCTCCGAACCCTGACCGAAGGAGCCGGCGTGCGTCCCGGGATCCCCGACACCCTCGCCGGTGCGCTGAAGGATCTCAGCCGCGCCGACAACATCCTCGTGGCCCTCGATTTCGACGGGACGCTTGCCCCGCACGTCGACAAGCCCGAAGACGCGCGCGCAGTGGCAGGCACCCGCGAGGCCGTGCAGCGCCTGCTCGACCTCGACGGGGTGCGGGTCGCGTTCGTCTCCGGCCGGGCCCTGGTCAGCCTGCGGCACGTGTCGCAGCCGCAGACCGATGTGCTCCTCACCGGCTCGCACGGGATCGAGGTGCAGCTGGACACCCCCGAGATCGAACTCGACCTCGTCACCGAGGAACTCGAGCAGCTCGACGCCCTCGCCCGGGTGCTTGAGCGCATCTCCGGCAGCATCGACGGAACCTGGATCGAACGCAAGCCGGCCGGTCTGGCCCTGCACACCCGGCTGGCGACGCCTCGGAAAGCGGCGGCCGCCCTGAAGGCCGCACGCGAGGAGCTGGGCACGCTGCTGCCCGGCCTGACCGTGCGGGACGGCAAGGACGTGATCGAATTCGCGGTGCGTGCCAGCACCAAGGGCGACGCCCTTGAGCGGTTGCGCCGACACGCGGGGGCCGACCGGGTCTTCTACGCCGGCGACGACACCACCGACGAAGACGCCTTCGCCGTGCTGCGACCCGGCGACGTCGGCGTCAAGATCGGGGCAGGCGACTCGCTCGCCGGCTACCGGGTGCGCGGCCCCGAAGACGTGCCGCTGGTGCTGGGCCTGATCGCCGATGCCCGCGCGGCCGTCGCCGCGGAGCGTGAGGCCGCCGCCGGAGCATGACCCCCGGGCGACGTTCCGCCTTCAGCGGACGTTTAGACTCAGTGCATGACTGAGATCGATATGAAGCCTCGCAGCCGCGACGTCACGGATGGAATCGAAGCCACCACCTCGAGGGGGATGCTCCGGGCCGTCGGTATGGGCGACGCCGACTGGGAGAAACCCCAGATCGGCATCGCAAGTTCGTGGAACGAGATCACGCCCTGCAACCTCTCCCTGGACCGCCTCGCGCAGGCCGCCAAAGAAGGTGTGCACGGCGGCGGCGGCTACCCGCTGCAGTTCGGCACCATCTCCGTCTCCGATGGCATCTCGATGGGCCATGAGGGCATGCACTTCTCCCTCGTCTCCCGCGAGGTCATCGCCGACTCGGTCGAGGTTGTCATGCAAGCCGAGCGCCTCGACGGCTCCGTGCTGCTGGCGGGCTGCGACAAGTCGCTGCCCGGGATGCTGATGGCCGCGGCCCGCCTCGACCTGGCCAGCGTTTTCCTCTACGCAGGATCGATCGCTCCCGGCTGGGTCAAGCTTTCCGACGGCACCGAAAAAGATATCACCATCATCGACTCCTTCGAGGCGGTGGGCGCCGTCAAGGCCGGGCGGATGTCCGTGGCCGACGCCAAGCGCATCGAGTGCGCCTTCGCTCCCGGCGAGGGTGCCTGCGGCGGCATGTACACCGCCAACACCATGGCCAGCGTGGCCGAGGCTCTCGGCATGAGCCTGCCGGGATCGGCCTCCCCGGCCTCCGCCGACCGCCGCCGCGACTACTACGCGCACCGCTCCGGCGAGGCCGTCGTCAACCTGCTGCGTCTGGGGATCACGGCCAGGGACATCCTGACCCGCAAGGCCTTCGAGAACGCGATCGCCGTGGCGATGGCGTTCGGCGGCTCCACCAACGTGGTGCTGCACCTGCTGGCCATCGCGAACGAGGCCGAGGTCGAGCTCACCCTCGACGATTTCAACCGCATCGGCGACAAGGTGCCGCACATCGGCGACCTGAAGCCGTTCGGCAAGTACGTCATGAACGACGTCGACCGTCACGGCGGCGTGCCGGCCGTGATGCGGGCCCTGCTCGAGGCCGGCCTCATCCACGGCGACGCGCTCACCGTGACCGGCAAGACCGTGGCCGAGAACCTTGCCGAGATCGACCCGCCCGAACTGGACGGCGAGGTGCTGCGCACCCTCGACAACCCGATTCACGCCAGCGGCGGAATCACCATCCTCAAGGGCTCTATCGCCCCCGAGGGTGCCGTCGTCAAAACCGCCGGCTTCGACTCCGACATCTTCGAGGGACCCGCGCGCGTGTTTGAGCGTGAGCGCGCCGCCATGGACGCTCTCACTGCGGGGGAGATCCAGAAGGGCGACGTCGTCGTCATCCGCTACGAGGGACCCAAGGGCGGGCCCGGAATGCGGGAGATGCTCTCGATCACCGCCGCCATCAAGGGCGCCGGGCTCGGCGCCGATGTACTACTCTTAACGGACGGTCGATTCTCAGGCGGCACAACCGGACTGTGCATCGGCCATATAGCACCCGAAGCGGTGGACGAAGGTCCAATCGCCTTCGTGCGCGATGGTGATCTGATACGGGTCGATATCGCAGCTCGCACGCTCGACCTACTGGTCGACCCTGATGAGCTGACCGCCCGGAGTGTTGGCTGGGCACCTCTGCCTCCGCGCTACACCCGGGGCGTTCTCGCAAAGTACTCGAAGCTTGTCCAGTCTGCGGCCGTCGGCGCCGTCACGGGCTAGAACTCACTATTCGTCATCGAACTAGGGAACTGATCACATGACCGCGGAAACACCCGTGCCATCACCGTCGCCCTCGCCTGCCGCGGCCGCCGGGGCGCCCGACTCGGGGGCGCCGGAAATCCTCACCGGTTCCGGTGCGATCATCCGCTCGCTGGAGCTGCTGGGCGTCACCGACGTCTTCGGTCTACCGGGCGGCGCCGTCATTCCGCTCTACGACGAGCTGATGAGCCAAACCGTGATCCGGCACATCCTGGTGAGGCACGAGCAGGGTGCCGGCCACGCCGCGGAGGGCTACGCCTCGGCGAGCAACCGCGTCGGGGTGGCCATCGCCACCTCCGGGCCCGGCGCCACCAACCTTGTCACCGCCATCGCCGACGCGTACATGGACTCGGTGCCGATCCTTTGCATCACCGGCCAGGTCTTCTCCACCCTGATGGGCACGGATGCCTTCCAGGAGGCCGACATCGTCGGCATCACCATGCCGATCACGAAGCACTCCTTCCTGGTCAAGCGTCCCGAGGACATCCCCGCGGCTATCGCGTCGGCTCACCTGATCGCCTCCACCGGCCGGCCCGGCCCGGTCCTGGTGGACATCACCAAGGATGCCCAGCAGAAGAGCGCCCCGTTCATCTGGCCGCCCAAGCTCGACCTGCCCGGCTACCGGCCGGTCACCAAGGCCCACGGCAAACAGGTGCAGGCTGCGGCCCAGCTGCTTGCCGAGGCCAAGAAGCCCGTCCTCTACGTGGGTGGCGGTGTCATCCGTGCCCGCGCGTCGGAAGAACTGCTCGCGTTCGCCGAACTCAGCAAGACGCCCGTCGTCACCACGTTGATGGCGCGCGGCGCGTTCCCGGACTCGCACGACCAGCACCTGGGCATGCCCGGGATGCACGGCACCGTGTCCGCGGTGCTCGCGCTGCAGGAGGCCGACCTGATCATCGCGCTCGGCTCCCGCTTCGACGACCGGGTCACCGGCAAGGTCTCCGAGTTTGCGCCGCACGCCACGATCGTGCACGTCGACATCGACCCCGCGGAGATCGGTAAGATCCGCGCCGCCGACGTTCCCATCGTCGGTGATGCCAAGGAGGTCATCGCCGAACTCACCATCGCCTACGCGGCCGCCATCACCACGACGACGCCCGACGTCAGCGTTTGGTGGACCTACCTCAAGGGTCTGCGGGAGGAGTTCCCGCTGGGCTATTCCGAGCCGACCGACGGCCTCATGAGCCCGCAGTTCGTGATCCAGCGCATCGGCGAGCTGACCGGGCCGGAAGCCGTCTATGCGGCCGGTGTCGGCCAGCACCAGATGTGGGCGGCCCAGTTCATCAAGTACGAGCGGCCCAATTCCTGGCTGAACTCCGGGGGCGCCGGCACGATGGGCTACTCCATCCCCGCAGCGATGGGTGCCAAGGTGGCCGAGCCCGACCGGGTGGTCTGGTCGATCGACGGCGACGGATGCTTCCAGATGACCAACCAGGAACTGGCCACCTGCACGATCAACAACATTCCGATCAAGGTCGCCATCATCAACAACTCCTCGCTGGGCATGGTGCGCCAGTGGCAGACCCTGTTCTACGACGGACGGCACTCCTTCACCGATCTGCACACCGGGCACGGGTCCGCCATGGTGCCGGACTTCGTGAAGCTGTCGGAGGCCTACGGTGCCCTCGCCATCCGGGTCACCAGCCCCGATCAGGTCGACGACGCCATCAAGCTGGCGTTGGCGACCAACGACCGGCCCGTGGTGATCGACTTCATCGTGAGCCGGGACGCCATGGTCTGGCCGATGGTGCCGCAGGGTGTCAGCAACAGCTATGTGCAGTATGCCAAAGAGCACGCACCGACCTGGGAAGAGGAATAACCCGTGAGCACCCACGTTCTGAGCCTCCTCGTCGAGGACAAGCCCGGCCTGCTCACCCGGGTCGCCGGCCTCTTCGCCCGCCGCGGTTTCAACATCGAGAGCCTCGCCGTCGGCCACACCGAAATCCCCGGGCTCTCCCGCATCACGATCCTCGTCGACGTCGAAGACGCACCGCTGGAGCAAGTGACCAAGCAGCTGAACAAGCTGATCAACGTCATCAAGATCGTCGAACTCGACCCGGCCCAGTCGGTGCAGCGCGAACACCTGCTGGTGAAGGTGCGCGCCGACAACACGACCCGGTCGATGGTGCTCGAAGCCGTGACCCTGTTCCGGGCTCGGGTCGTCGACGTGTCCGTCGACGCGGTCGTGATCGAGGTCACCGGGGACTCCGGCAAAACGCAGGCGCTGCTGCGCGTGCTCGAGCCCTACGGGATCAAGGAAATCGCCCAGTCCGGCCTGCTCGCCATCGGCCGCGGGTCGAAATCGATCAGCGAGCGCGTCTTCAAAAACTAGAGCTCGACCACCGACTACAACAACAAGGAGAACATTTACTCGTGTCTGAGATTTACTACGACAAAGACGCCGACCTGTCGATCATCCAGGGCAAGAAGGTAGCCGTCATCGGCTATGGCTCGCAGGGTCACGCCCACGCGCAGAACCTGCGCGACTCGGGTGTCGAGGTCGTCATCGGCCTCAAGGAGGGCTCGAAGTCCAAGGCCAAGGCCGAAGAGGCCGGCTTCACCGTTCTCAGCACCGCCGAGGCATCCGCCTGGGCCGACGTCATCGTCATCCTGGCGCCCGACCAGGTGCAGCGTCACCTGTTCGCCGACGACGTGCTGCCGAACCTCGCTGCGGGCAAGGCCCTTGTCTTCGGACACGGCTTCAACATCCGTTTCGGCTACATCAAGGCCCCCGAAGGCATCGACGTCACCATGGTCGCCCCCAAGGGACCGGGCCACACCGTGCGCCGCGAGTATGAGGCCGGCCGCGGCGTTCCCGTGATCGTCGCCGTCGAGAAGGATGCCTCGGGCGCGGCCTGGCCGCTCACCCTCAGCTACGCCAAGGCGATCGGTGGCCTGCGCGCCGCCGGCATCAAGACCACCTTCACCGAAGAGACCGAAACCGACCTGTTCGGCGAGCAGTCCGTGCTCTGTGGTGGCGCGTCGCAGCTGATCCAGTACGGCTTCGAGGTTCTCACCGAGGCCGGCTACCAGCCGCAGGTCGCCTACTTCGAGGTGCTGCACGAGCTCAAGCTTATCGTCGACCTGATGTGGGAGGGGGGCATCGCCAAGCAGCGTTGGAGCGTCTCCGACACCGCCGAGTACGGCGACTACGTCTCCGGCCCACGCGTCATCGACGCCCACGTCAAGGAGAATATGAAGGCCGTTCTCGCCGACATCCAGAACGGCGCCTTCGCGGCCCGCTTCATCGCGGACCAGGACGCCGGAGCACCGGAGTTCCTCGCTCTGCGCAAGAAGGGCGAAGAGCACCCCATCGAAGCCACCGGCCGTGAGCTGCGCAAGCTGTTCGCCTGGAACGCCTCCGCCGACGACGACTACACTGACGGCGAAGCCGCGCGCTAACACCCGAGCTCGCATCGGCAGCGGGGCCAATCCACTGGATTGGCCCCGCTGCCGCGTCAACGGCGCTGATGCTCCCGAGGATGCGTTCGGGGTGCTTGCCACGCCCGGTCCGGGTGTTCACCATTGATGCCCGTGGATGAACCCGGCCTGCCGGTTCGCACAGGACACGACCCCCATTCGCAGCCGGTTCACGGCAGCCCCGACGGCCCGGCGGGGGAGACGGTCACGGCCGCGAAGCTCGAGCGCGCCTCGGACCCGGACACCGTCTTCCGGCTCGTCGCGCAGAAGAAGATCCCAGCCGACAAGCTGGCCACGCATCGGTTCCGGATGGACCAGATCCTCGAGGCGTACGACACCTTCTCCCGCGCGGCGGAAACCAAGGCACTGAAAGTCGTGATCAGCCGGTAGTGTGCGCCGCCCGGGCGGCGCCTCGGTACGCTGGACTCATGACTTCTGGACACTCCGGTGACGACAACCGGGACGACGCCCTGGGCTGGGCCGGCGACGACGACCCCACGCTCGTCTCCGGCGGCGAGTCTGGCGCGACCGCACGGCCCGCCGAGCCCGATTCGGGTGCTTTCGTCACGACCGGCGACGGCTCCGGCTCCGGCTCTGAAACCGACACCGGCACCGGCACCGCGGCCGGTACCGAGACCGGTTCCGTCGCGCCGCCGGAGGGATGGACCGTGGCCGGTCCGGCATCCGCTGTCGCGGCGAAGGCGGCGGCCGACGCCGCCCTGACCCGCACGGCCACGAGTTCCCTGGCGCTTGTCTCGCTCGGAATCTTCGGCGGAATATATCTGCTCTATACGGTGGGCTGGTTCATCGGCGTGGGCCGCATCCAGACCCCGCCCGCCGACGGGTTGTCCGAGTTCATGTTCTCCCTCGGTCTCTGGCTGGCCGTGGCCGCTCCCGCGGTCTGGTTCGCGGTGACGTTCTGGCTGACCAGAACGCATCCCCGAGCCCGGATCGGCTGGCTACTCCTCGGAGTCGTTCTGCTCGCCCCGTTGCCGTTCATCTCCGGACCGGGGGTCATCGCATGACCGATTCACCGGTGACCACGCCCGCGACCGTCCCCTCATCCCGGCGGCGCACCCCGCGCTGGCTGTCGACGGGCATCGCGATCCTGTTCGGCCTTTGCTATGCCTACGACATCTGGGAGGGCGTCGGCAACCTCGTCGGCCTCAACATCCTGGCTCAAAGCCTCGACACCCAGCTGAGCGGACTCGGTATTTTCGTGCTCCTCGTCGGCATCCTGGGCCCGCTCCTCGTCTTCGTGCTTGCCGCATGGATCGGGCGCTCACGCGGATGCGCCGCGCAGGCTGCCCTGTTCCTGGCCGGCCTGGGTCTGAACGCCGCGATCGCCGCCAACATCTTCACCCTCGGCGCGGGCAGCCTGCTCGCCTAGCCCTGCCTGCTCGCCTAGCCCTGCCTGCTCGCCTAGCCCTGCCTGCTCGCCTGGCCCTGCCTGCTCGCCTGGCCCTGCCGCTCGCCTGGCCCTGCCGCTCGCCTGGCCCTGCCGCTCGCCTGGCCCTGCCGCTCGGTGTCCCGAACGAATTCGACGGAGATTTTGCTCTCAACAGCGCGTTTGGGTTCAAAAACGGGTGTTTGACCCAAAATCTCCGTTGAATTGGTTCGACACCGGGCAGGGCGCTCCTCCTGTGTTGCACGGCGTCGCCTAGCGCTCAGGCGATCGCGATGACGATCAGCCCCATCAGCACGAGCTGCCCGGTCAGCCGCGGCACGAGGGGGATCGCGGCCACGCCGAAGCGGTCCGGGTAGCGCGCGGCGAAGGCGTTGGCGGGGAAGATCGCCGCCAAGAACACGATCAGGCAGACGCCGGCCGTCACCATCGTGGGTGGATACAGCAGTCCGAGCCCGCCCGCGATCTCGCAGACTCCGGTGAGGATGACGAGGTTGCCGGGGCGAAGCATCCCGGTCGTTCGCAGCCGTGGCGGGATCATCGCCCTCATCGTGCGCGCCACACCCGGCACGAAATGTGTGATGCCGGCGCCGATGAAGACCACCGCCAGCACGATGCGCACGGCGAACTGGATGTCGGGGAATGTAACGCTGCTCATGGCTCTATTCTCCAGCCGATAGAGTGATTTCACATCTGGCGCCCCACGGTCGCGGCGCAAGCCATTTTTCTGCTGCAATCGGAGGATCCGTTTTCGTGTCAAAACCTGTTGTCCTAATCGCTGAAGAATTATCGCCTGCCACCGTCGACGCCCTCGGGCCCGACTTCGAGGTTCGCTCCGTAGACGGCACCGACCGGGTCGCGCTACTCGCCGAACTGGCCACGGCGCATGCCGTTCTGGTGCGTTCCGCCACGAAGGTGGACGCGGAGGCAATCGCCGCCGCACCGTTACTGAAGGTCATCGCCCGCGCGGGCGTCGGCCTCGACAACGTCGACATTAAAGCGGCCACGGCTGCGGGCGTCATGGTCGTCAATGCCCCGACATCCAACATTATTTCCGCCGCAGAACTGACCGTCGGGCACATCATCAGCCTGGCCCGTCACATCCCGGCCGCCCACGGCGCGCTGGCGCAGGGGCAGTGGAAGCGCTCCAAGTACACCGGCGTCGAGCTCTACGAAAAGACCATCGGCATCATCGGCCTCGGCCGCATCGGTGCCCTCATCGCGGCGCGGATGCAGGCCTTCGGCACGAACATCATCGCCTATGACCCCTACATCACCTCCGCCCGCGCCCAGCAGCTCGGCGTGGTTCCGGTCAGCCTCGATGAGCTCCTTGCACAGTCGGACTTCATCACCATCCACATGCCCAAGACGCCCGAGACCAACGGCATGATCGGCGCCGAACAGTTCAAGCTGATGAAGCCCACCGCGTTCGTCGTGAACGTGGCCCGCGGCGGCCTCATCAACGAGGACGACCTCTACGACGCCCTCACGGCCGGCACGATCGCCGGCGCCGGCCTCGATGTGTTCGTCAGCGAGCCGCCGACCGGGTCGAAGCTGCTCGGCCTCAACAACATCATCACCACGCCTCACCTCGGCGCCTCCACGGACGAAGCCCAGGAAAAGGCCGGCGTCTCCGTCGCCAAGTCGGTTCGCCTCGCCCTGTCGGGGGAGCTCGTCCCCGACGCGGTCAACGTCGCCGGAGGCGTTATCGACCCCTACGTGCGCCCCGGCATCCCGCTGGTGGAGAAGCTCGGCCAGGTCTTCTCCGGTCTCGGCGCCCACAGCCCGCTGACCAGCGTCGACGTCGAGGTGCGCGGCGAGCTCGCCGACTATAACGTGAGCGTGCTCCGGCTCGCCGCGCTCAAGGGCATTTTCACCAATGTCGTCAGCGAGACCGTGTCCTACGTCAACGCGCCGTTGCTCGCCGAGCAGCGCGGCGTCGCGGTGCGCATGATCACCGACAAGGAGTCGCCGGAGTACCGCAACGTCATCACGCTGCGTGGCGCCCTCGCGGACGGCTCGCAGGTATCGGTGTCCGGCACCCTGACCGGCACCAAGCAAATCGAGAAGATCGTCGAGATCAACGGCTACGACGTCGAGGTTCCGTTCGACGACCACCTGATCGTGATGCTCTACACGGACCGTCCGGGAATCGTGGCCGTCTACGGCCGCGAGTTCGGCGACGCCCAGATCAACATCGCGGGCATGCAGATCGCCCGCCACGTGGCCGGCGGCAAGGCCCTGAGCGTACTGACGGTCGACTCGCCCGTTCCGGCGAGCCTGCTGGCCACGGTGCGCGACGCGATCTCGGCCGAGGCCATGATCGAAATCTCCATCACCGAATAGCAGTTCCGTCGGTCATCCGCCCGATCACCGCGAGCAACCGGTCCAACCTCGTCGTCGATGTGCCATCGACGGCAGGCTGGCCGGGGCTCGCGAGGGTGGATTCGTAGTACAGCCCGTCACTGACGAGCATGATCACCTCGGCCACGTCCGGGTCTCCCACCGCCTCCTCGATGACGCTCAGCCACTGGCGCCGAGTTGCGGCCAGGGCCGCATTGGCCAACGGATGTGCCCCCTGCGCGAGCCTGACGGCCGCACCGATCGACTGGTCGAGCACCGTCCCCTCGCTCATCGACGTGCGGATCAGGTAGTCGACCGCTCCGGCCGAGGCCGCTCGAATTTGTTCGACATCGTCGGCGACGAGCGCGTCGAGCCGGGCCAGGAGTCCCTCCACGAGCGCGTCTTTCGACCCGAAGTGGTAGAGCAGGCCGCCCTTGGACAGGCCGGCCGCCACCGCCACCGCCTCGAGGGTGGCCGCCCGCTCGCCCTGGTCGATCAGGAGGTGCGCGAACGCGTCCAGGATGCGATCGCGCGTGGGGGAGAGGCGGGGCACGTTCCGGGTCGGGGCTGCGGTATCAGAGCTCATGGTGCTACTATACCGTCTGGACGGTTTACTTTACCGTCTGGACGGTACAGCATCCGTCCCTGGAGCCGAAAGAAGTCATTCCCGTGTCGAATACCGTCCGAGAGACCACCCCCGTCATCGCCGTCAGCCGTGTGATCAGCCCCCGTCGCCGGTGGTGGGCGCTCGTCGTGCTCATGCTGCCCGTGCTCCTGGTTTCGATCGACAACACGGTGCTCAACCTCGCCCTGCCGGCCATTTCCGAGGACCTGCGGCCGACCGGCACGCAGCTGCTCTGGGTAATCGACATCTACCCGCTCATGCTCGCCGGCCTCCTAGTGGGCATGGGCAGCCTCGGTGACCGGATCGGGCGCCGCCGGCTGCTGCTGATCGGCTCCGCCGGGTTCGGCGCCGTTTCCGTGGTGGCCGCCTTCGCCCCAAGCGTCGAGTGGTTGATCATCGACCGCGCCGTGCTGGGCTTCTTCGGCGCCATGCTGATGCCGCCGACGCTGTCGCTGCTCCGCTCCGTCTTCACCGACCGCAACCAGCGGCGGCTGGCGATCGCGATCTGGGCGAGCGGTTTCGCCGCAGGCAGCGCGCTCGGCCCCGTTGTGGGCGGCGTGCTGCTGGAGCACTTCGCCTGGGGCTCCGTCTTCCTGCTCGCGGTGCCGCTGCTCCTGCCGCTGCTGGTTCTCGGGCCCCTGCTCGTGCCGGAGTCCCGCGACCCGAACCCCGGATGCATCGACGCCCCGAGCATCGCGCTCTCGCTGGCGACCATGCTGCCGATCGTCTACGGGATCAAGGCCCTGGCGGAGCACGGATCCACGCCCTTCTCGCTCGGCCCGATCGTGCTCGGACTCGCCGCAGGCGTGCTCTTCGTGCGCCGCCAGCCCCGGCTGACGCACCCGATGATCGACCTCGGGCTGTTCCGCCAGGGGGCCTTCAGCGGGGCGATCGGCGTCAACCTGCTGAGCGTCGTGGCTCTCGTCGGCGGCCTGTTCTTCGTCTCCCAGTACCTGCAGCTCGTGCTGGCCCTCTCGCCTCTGGAGGCGGGGCTGGTGCTCGTGCCGGGACTGGCGGCGATGATCGTGTCCGGCCTCGTTATCGTGCCCATCGCCCGGCGCGTGCGGCCGTCGATCGTCGTTCCGGTGGCACTGCTGATCTCGGCCGTCGGCTACGCGGCCGCCGCCCTGGGCGGGGGAGACCTCGACGCGGTCGGCATCGCGCTCGTCTTCGTGGCCCTCGGGATCGGGATCGGCGCGGCCGAGACGGTCTCGAACGAACTGATCGTGGCGAACGCCCCGGCGGACAAGATGGGGGCGGCATCCGCTGTCGGCGAAACGGCCTATGAACTGGGCGCCGTGCTCGGCACGACCATCCTCGGTACCATCCTGACGGCGTCGTACCGCAGTGCGGTCGTGTTGCCGGAGGCCCTCACCGCGGCGCAGAGCGCGGCGGCGGCGGAGACCCTCGGCGGTGCGGTGGCCGTGGCCGACGGGCTGCCCTCCGGCCTGGCAAACTCGCTGCTCTCGTCGGCCCGCGATGCCTTCACCGGCGGAATTTCGCCCACGGCCTGGATCGGAACCATTCTGGTGCTGGCGGCGGCGTTTGTGGCGCTGGTCACCCTGCGTAAGGCGACCTGATCACCTGAGCCGCCGCCGGCGCAGGCCGGTGCCGGGGCGCGTGTCGACGTCGACCTCGACACGAGCCCCGGCACGACGGACGTCGACCTAGACGTCGTCGACGGAACGCTTCTGCGACGTGACCTGTTCCCCGCTCGCCTGGTCGACGGCGCTGCGGGTCGTGGTGATGCTGCTGCGCTTGCGGGTCAGCAAGACGATGCCGATGACCATGATGACAGCACCGGCGCCCATCAGGATGTAGCCGACCAGCTCGATATCCATCCACTCGACGGTCACGTTCAGGGCGAACACCATGATGGCGCCGACGACAAGAAGGAAGATTCCCAATCCGAGACTCATGCGGAACTGCTTTCTATTGGTTGTCAGGAGTTGACCAGCTTAGACACTCGTTGCGTCGCAGTAGGGTTTATCTACAGCCAACTTTCAGACATACGGAGTCGAATGTCCCCTCTCATCAAGCTTGCTGTCATTCCCGGCGACGGGATCGGCCCCGAGGTCGTCGCCGAAGCGATCAAGGTTCTCGAGGCCGCCACGTCTGCCGACGACGTCACCTTCGACGCAACCTGGTTCTCCCTCGGCGCCGCACGGTTCCTGGAAACCGGCGATGTGCTGACCGATGACGACCTCGCGGCGATCGCCGGCCACGACGCCATCCTGCTCGGCGCCGTCGGCGGCGTGCCGGGGGACCCCCGCCTCGCCAACGCGAATATCGAGCGCGGCCTGCTGCTCAAGTTACGCTTCTCGCTCGACCACTACGTGAACCTGCGCCCGAGCGTTCTCTTCCACGGCGTGCCCAGCCCGCTTGCGTCTCCGGGCACCGTCGACTTCGTCGTCGTGCGCGAGGGCACGGAGGGTCCCTACGTGGGCAACGGCGGAGCGATCCGCCAGGGCACCGCGCACGAGGTGGCCAACGAGGTCTCCGTCAACACGGCCTTCGGCGTTGAACGCGTGGTGCGCTACGCCTTCGCCCAGGCCCAGGGTCGGCCCCGCCGCCACCTCACACTCGTGCACAAGACCAATGTGCTCGTCTTCGCCGGCAGCCTGTGGCAGCGAATCGTCACCGCCGTCGCAGCCGAATACCCCGAGGTGACCGTCGACTACCTGCACGTCGACGCGGCCACGATTTTCCTGGTCTCAAATCCGAGTAGATTTGACGTCATCGTCACGGACAACCTCTTCGGCGACATCCTCACCGATCTCGCGGCGGCAATCAGCGGCGGCATCGGCCTTGCGGCCTCCGGGAACATTAACCCTGAGGGCAGGTTCCCCAGCATGTTCGAGCCGGTACACGGTTCGGCACCGGACATCGCGGGCAAACAACTGGCTGACCCCACGGCGGCCATCCTGTCGGTGGCGCTACTCCTGGAGCACTTCGGACTCACGGATGCCGCGGCCCGGGTGACTGCCGCCGTGACCGCCGACATCGTGGCCCGGGCGGCTCTCGGCACACCCCGGAGCACCAGCGCCGTGGGCGACGCCATCGTGACTCGACTGACAGACAAGGGAATCCAATGAGCCAGCCAGCGCCCCCGACGACATCCGGCACCGCCACCTTCCCGCTGAAATTCAGCCTGACGCCGTCGACCGCGGCCCGCACGAAGATCGAGCGCGAAGAGATCCTCGTCGATCCCGGCTTCGGCAAGAAGTTCACCGATCACATGGTCGCCATCGACTGGACCCTCGACGCGGGCTGGCACAACGCCCGGGTCATGCCCTACGGTCCGCTGCACCTCGACCCGGCCTCCTCGGTGCTGCACTACGGCCAGGAGATTTTCGAGGGGCTGAAGGCCTACCGTCACGCCGACGGGTCGATCTGGACCTTCCGCCCGGAGAAGAATGCAGAGCGCCTGCAGCGCTCCGCACGCCGCCTGGCACTGCCGGAGCTCTCCGAGGTCGACTTCATCGAATCGATCCGGCAGCTCGTGGCCGTGGACGGCGACTGGGTGCCCTCTGCTGCGGAGACCAGCCTCTACCTGCGCCCGTTCATGATCGCCAACGAGAGCTTCCTCGGCGTGCGGGCCGCGCACCAGGTCGGTTACTACGTGATCGCCAGCCCGGCCGGCGCCTACTTCGCCGACGGTGTGGCCCCGATCAAGATCTGGCTCTCGACCGAGTACTCCCGCGCCGGCCGCGGAGGCACCGGCGCGGCCAAATGCGGCGGCAACTACGCCGCCAGCCTGCTGCCTCAGATGCAGGCTTATGACAACGGCTGCGCCCAGGTGCTCTTCCTCGACGGGGAGACCAGCAGCCGCATCGACGAACTCGGCGGCATGAACGTGTTCTTCGTTCATGGCACCGACACGCTCGTCACCCCGCGCTTGACCGGCGCGATCCTCGAGGGCGTTACCCGCGACAGCATCATCCAGCTCGCCCGGGACCGAGGCCTGACCGTGGAGGAGCGCGACGTGACCCTCGGCGAATGGCAGGACGGTGTCGCATCCGGTGCCATCACCGAGGTGTTCGCCTGCGGCACGGCCGCCGTCGTCACCCCGATCTCGCAGCTCAAGGGCCCGAACCTCTCCATCGGCGACCCGGATGGCCCGGCCGGCCAGATCACGATGGCGCTCCGCCAGGAGCTGACCGACATTCAGTACGGCCGCCTGCCCGACCGCCATGGCTGGCTCACCCGGCTCGACGCCCCGGTGGGACCCGCGTGAAAATCGCACGGTTCAGTCACGAGGGACGCATCTCGTTCGGCATCGTCGACGACGACGAGATCGTCGTTTTAAAGGGCGACCCGATGTTCGCGGGCTATGACCCGTCCGGGGAGCGCGTGGCCCTGCGCGACGTGAAGCTGCTCGCCCCGGTGATCCCGCGGTCGAAGATCGTGGGCATGGCGTGGTCCTACTTCGCCGACGCGGCCGAGCAGTCCGCCGCGGCCCGCTCGCCCGGTGAGCCCAGGTTTTTCCTCAAGCCGAACACCTGCGTCGTCGGCCCCGGCGACCCGATCACCGTGCCGGCGTCCACGGACAACGTGCACGTCGAGGGCGAGCTCGCGATCGTGATCGGCAAGATCACCCGCAACGTGTCCGTCGACGCCGCCGAGGACTCCATCTGGGGCTGTACGGTAGCGAACGATGTCACCGCCCGCGATCTGCAGGAGCGCGACGGCGACCTCACACGGGCCAAAAGCTTCGACTCGTTCTGCCCGCTCGGACCGGTCATCGACACCGAATACGATTGGACCACGCTGACCATCGAGTCCCGCATCAACGGCGAGGTCTTCCAGAAGGGCAATGCGACGCTGCTCAAGCACACCGTTGCGGAGATGATCTCCTTCGTCTCCAGCGTGTTCACCCTGCTGCCGGGCGACGTCATTCTGACGGGTGCCCCCGACCGGTCCGCCTCCGTCGTGCACGGCGACGCCGTGCAGGTCGAGATCGCCGGCATCGGCGTGCTGGCGAACCCGGTGCGGCGCGCCTGATCGTCAGGCGTCGGTCGCGGCGTGCACGGGAAACCAGGACCGGATCTGCTCCGTCGCCGTGTCCAGCAGCGCCACCGATTCGGTCGCGTTGACCCGGGCGAGCAGCATGGCGCTCATGCCGAGAGAAGCCAGGGTGCGGGCGCGTTCCGGCGCGCGGTCCGGCGCGCTTCCTCCGGCCGCCCGGAGGGCGTCCTGCAGGGTGTCCTTCAGCTCGGACCGGTAGCCGTCCACGACCTGGCGGGCCAGGTCGTCGTGCCCGGCGAGGCCTGCGGCGCAGTTCACCAGCAGGCAGCCGCGGCGCGGGGAGTCCTCCGGCAGGGCGGAGACCGCCGACCTGAGTTCGCTGAAGTAGGCCAGCAGCGAGGCCCGGCCGATCCCCGGCCCGGTCAGGGTCCGCAATCTCGGGCGGATGACGGAGGCCTGGTAGTCCTCGACGGCGGCGTCGAACAGGCCACGCTTGCTGCCGAAGGCATGGTAGAGGCTGGATCGCCGGAGACCGGTCGCATCTTCGAGGTCGGCGAGCGAGGTAGCCTCGAAGCCCTTGTCCCAGAACAGGTCCCTGGCCGCCTGGACGACGGTTGTGCGCTCGAAACTCTGCAGCCGTCCCATGGTGTTTCCTCCGTTTTCGCTGTGAGTGGTTTTGTGTATCGATCAGTACACAATATATTAGACTATCCGTTACAAAAAAGCAGAGGAGCCGCCATGGCCTCGTCCATCACCAGCACCCAGATCCAGCTTGTCGCCCGCCCCACCGGCTGGCCAACGGATGCCGACTTCGGCACCATCCGCATCGACCTGCCCGAGCTGGCCCCCGGTCAGGTTCGCGTGGCCAACGAGTTCGTCTCGGTCGACCCCTACATGCGCGGCCGGATGAACGACGCCAAGTCCTACTCCGCCCCCTACGCCCTCAACGAGACGATGACGGGCGGGGCCGTCGGCCGCGTCGTCGCATCCGCCTCTGACGCGGTTGCCGTCGGCGACGTGGTCGTGCACCAGTTCGGCTGGCGCGACCTGGTTCAGGAGGAGGCCGCCGGCTTCCGCGTCGTCCCGGAAATCCCCGGCGTGCCTCTCTCCGCCTACCTCGGCGTGCTGGGCATGACCGCACTCACCGCCTACGTGGGCCTGCTCGAGGTGGCCGGGCTCTCGGAAGGCGACACCGTTTTCGTTTCCGGCGCGGCCGGGGCCGTAGGCAGCATGGTCGGCCAGATCGCCCGTCTCAAGGGCGCGAAGCGCGTGATCGGTTCCGCCGGGTCGGCCGAGAAGGTTGCCCTGCTGACCGAGAAGTACGGCTTCGACGCCGCCTTCAACTACAAGGACGGCGACATCGCCAAGCAGCTCGCCGCCGCGGCTCCGGACGGCATCGACGTCTACTTCGACAACGTCGGCGGCGAGCACCTCGAGGCGGCACTGGCCAGCTTCAACGACGGCGGACGCGCCGCCCTCTGTGGCGCGATCTCCGTCTACAACAACACCGAGGCGACCGGCGGCCCGCGCAACCTGGCGAACATGATCGGTCGCGGGCTGACCCTCAAGGGCTTCACCGTGGGCAACTACGTGCAGCATTTCCCCGCGTTCTCGGCCGACATGGCCGGCTGGCTCGCCGCGGGCGACGTCGTCTTCGACGAGACCGTGGTCGACGGGATCGACCACGCGGTCGACGCCTTCCTCGGCCTCATGCGTGGCGAGAACACCGGCAAGATGGTCGTCCGCACGAACGTCTGACTTTCCCGACAGCATCCATTTCACACGATCACACACTCTGGAGAACCCATGAATTCCGTACTTTTTGTCGTCAGCGCCGCTGATCACTGGACCCTCAACGACGGCAGCCTGCACCCCACCGGCTACTGGGCCGAAGAGCTCGCCGAACCGCACCGCCTGTTCACCGAGGCCGGCTGGCGGATCACCATCGCGACGCCCGGCGGCGTCGCCCCCACCATCGACGCGGGAAGCCTGGCACCCCAGGCGGCCGGCGGGGAAGACCGGGCCGCGGCCATCGTCGCCTACCTCGACACCATCGGCAGTGAACTCGACGAGCCCCGCTCGATCAGTGACATCACGGTCGCCGACTACGACGTCGTCTTCTACCCCGGCGGCCACGCCCCGATGGAGGACCTGGCCGTCGACGCCGACTCCGGACGCATCATGACCGAAGCCCTCGACTCCGGATCGATTCTCGGCGTGCTCTGCCACGCCCCGGCCGCTCTGCTCGCCGCCCAGCGGGCCGACGGCAGCTGGCCCTTCACCGGCTACCGAATGACCGGCTTCACCGACGAGGAGGAGACTCTCGGTGGCCTCGCCCCCAAGGCGCCGTGGCTCGTACAGAGCCGCCTGGTCGCGCTGGGCGCCGACTTCGTCGCCGGCGCACCCTGGGCCGAGCACATGGAGATCGACCGCAACCTGTACACCGGCCAGAATCCGGCTTCCTCCGCCGCTCTCGCCGGCGCGATCATCACCGCCGTCACCTCCGTCACCGCACAGAAGTAGTCGAGTCGCCGCGAGGCCCTGTGGCCGAGCAAGCCCTGCGGTCACGCCCGTCGAGACCCGGCTATGTCCGTAGGGCGCGCAGGGCGTCGGCGACGTCGTCCTCGTCATTCCACAGGTGGAAAGCGACGCGGGCCCGCCCGGCCCTGCGCGACGCGGTGAGACCTGCCCGGGTGAGGCGGTCAAGGTCGGTGCCGTCGGCATCCGGCCAGGTCACGATCGACTGCCCGGCCGGGGCGAGCCCGAGCCCGGCGCAGAACGCGTCGCCCAGCGCCACCGCGTGGTCGCGCACCGTCGACAGGTCGAGCCGCCCGAAGAGCTCCAGTGCGGGTTCGGCGCCCACCCAGGCGTTCCAGGCCGGGGAGACGTCGAATCGGCGCGCATCAGCCGCGAGGTTCATGTCCGGTCCGTAACAGGAGGCCCACGGGTCCCGGCCGGCATACCAGCCCGCCTGCACCGGGTGCAGCACTACGGCCAGCCGCTCGGCCACGGTCAGGAAGGCCACGCCGCGCGGGGCGCAGAGCCACTTGTAACTGTGGCAGATAGACGCGTCGAAGACGGATGCGTCCACCGGCATCCACCCGGCTGCCTGCGTCGTGTCGCAGACGGTGAAGCACCCGTGAGCACGGGCGGCGGCCACGATCCCCGCGGTGTCGGCGACGGCACCGGTGGCGGACTGCACGAGCGAGAACGCCACAAGCCAGGTGTCGGCGGTGATCCCGACGGCCAGCTCGGCCAGAGGCAGGTGCCGCACGGTGACCCCGCGGTGCGCTTGGCTGAGGAACGGGAACACCATCGAGCTGAAATCGCCGTCGACGCAGAGCACCTCGGCGCCGTCGGGCACGCTCGCGGCGAGAAGACCGGCCAGCACGGATGCCTGAGACCCGATCGCGACCCGGCTCACCGGAACAGCGACGAGTCTGGCATACGCGTGCCGGACCCGTTCGACCACGGCGGCATACCCCGCCGCCGACGCGGTGCCCAGCGCCCAGGCGTCGGCGTCCACGCGCAGGGCCGCTTCCGTTTCCCGGGTTGGCAGCCCGAGCGTGCAGGCTGCCAGGTAGCCGCGGCCGCCACGGAACCGCTCGCGCGCCTCGCGCACGCCGATGCGGGCCGGCAGCGTCGAACGTGACGCGGAAGAGTCGCTCTGGATCATTTCTCCAGCATGCGACCGGCCTATTCATTTGACAACAACCAGTAGCTGAGGCAATCCATAAGCATAAGTTATGATCACTTCGTGCCCGCCATCGCCCAGCCCGAACTCGACTCCACCATGCTGCGCGTCGTGGGTGCGCTCGCCGACTACGGCTCGATCACGGCGGCCGCGGCGGCGCTCGGCTACAGCCAGCCCGCCGTGAGCCAGCAGCTCAAACGGCTCGAGCAGCGCATCGGGATGGCCGTGATCGAACGCATCGGCCGCGGCGTGCGGCTCACCGAGACCGGCCGGATGCTCGCCCGGCACGCCGCCACCGTGGGCGGGGCCCTGGACGCCGCCGCGGGGGACTTGTCCGAACTTCGCGGCCTGCGCGCGGGCCGGGTGCGTCTGGCGGCGTTCCCGTCCGCCTCGGCGACCATCGTGCCGCGCCTGCTCGCTGACCTGCAGCGCCGCCATCCGGGAGTCAGCGTCACCTACCTCGAGGCCGAGCCGCCCGAAGCCGTGGCCCTGGTGCGCCAGAATCAGGCCGATCTGGCGATCACGTTCAGCTACCCCGGCGACCGGGTCGACCCTCACCGGGACAGCGCCGAGGGCCTCGTCGTGACCCGGCTCCGCCGCGACGAGATGATGCTCGTGCTGCCGGCCGCACACGCCCTGGCCAGAGACAGCGCAGTCGACCTCGGCGACCTGGCCGAGGAGAATTGGATCGGCGGATGTCCTCGGTGCCGCGGCCACCTGCTGGAGCTCTGCGGTCACAACGGTTTCACGCCCCGCATCTCCTATGAGACCGACAACGCGGCCGCCGTGCTCGGCCTCGTGGCGGCCGGCATCGGGGTGGCGATGCTGCCCGCGCTCGCCCTCGACTCCGTCGGCGCGCAGCCCCTCGTCGCCATCCGGCCCACGCGCGGCCGCGACCACCGCACCTTGCACACGGTCACGGTCACCGGGGCCGCGGGCGTGGCGGCCATTGCCGTCACCCTGCGCCGGCTCGCCGCGCTGGCCGGACCGGACGCGGCACCCGCGGCACCACCTATATCCCCACGCGCGCCCTCACCCGGAGGCAACTAGAATCGGGGATGATGTCTGAGACAATTGCGCACCCGTTTTCCACTGCCACCGGCACCGACGTTCGCGTTCGGTTCTGCCCCTCGCCGACCGGAACGCCGCACGTCGGCCTGATCCGCACGGCGCTCTTCAACTGGGCTTACGCCCGGCACACCGGCGGCACGTTCATCTTCCGGATCGAAGACACCGATCCGGCCCGCGATACCGAGGAGAGCTTCGTGCAGCTCCTCGACGCGCTGCACTGGCTGCGCCTGGACTGGGACGAGGGCGTCGAGGTCGGCGGACCGCACGCTCCCTACCGCCAGTCCGAGCGCTACGACATCTACCGTGACGTGATCGAGCAGCTCAAGGCGTCCGGTCACCTTTACGAGAGCTTCGCCACCGGCGAGGAGATCGAGGTGCGAAACGTCGCCCTCGGCCGCGACCCCAAGGCCGGATACGACAACTTCGAGCGCGACCTCAGCGATGAGAAGAAGGCGGCCTTCCGTGCTGAGGGCCGCTCGCCGGCGCTCCGCCTCAAGGTGCCCGACACGGACATCTCCTTCGACGACCTGGTTCGCGGCGAGATCACCTTCCCGGCCGGCTCGTTCAGCGACTTCGTCGTCGTGCGGCCCAACGGGCATCCGTTGTACCCGTTCGTGAACCCGGTCGACGACGCCATGATGGGCGTCACCCACGTGCTGCGCGGCGAAGACCTGCTCTCCTCCACGCCGCGCCAGATCGCCCTGTACCACGCGCTGATCGACATCGGACTGGCCACGTTCGTGCCGCGTTTCGGGCACATGCCCTACGTCATGGGCGAGGGCAACAAAAAGCTCTCCAAGCGCGACCCCGAGTCCAACCTGTTCCACCACCGCGCCCGCGGCTTCGTTCCCGAGGGACTGGTCAACTACCTGTCGCTGCTCGGCTGGTCCCTCTCCAGCGACCGCGACGTGTTCACGATCGATGAGATGATCGCCGCGTTCGACGTCGTCGACGTGCTGCCGAACCCGGCCCGCTTCGACCTCAAGAAGGCCGAGTCGCTCAACGGCGACCACATCCGGCTGCTCGACCCGGCCGATTTCGCCGCCCGGGTCATCCCGTACCTGGTGGCCGCCGGCGACGTGACCGAACCACTCAGCGAGGTGCAGCAGGCTATTCTCGAGGCCGCCGCACCGCTCGTGCAGGAACGCATCGCCCTGCTCGGCGAGGCACCCGGCATGCTCGGTTTCCTGTTCATCGGCGGCGACTCGCTGGCCTACCAGCCGGATGCCCTCGCCTCGCTCCCGCAGAACACGCGCGAGATCCTCGCCACGTCCACGGCAGCGCTGCTCGACATTCCCGAAGCGGAATGGACGCACGACCGCGTGCACACCACCCTGACCGAGACGCTGATCGACGGGCTCGCGCTCAAGCCGCGCGTGGCCTTCGGCCCCCTGCGGGTCGCGGTCTCCGGCCGGCGCATCTCGCCGCCGCTGTTCGAGTCGATGGAGATCCTGGGCAAGGCGGAGTCCGTGCTGCGTCTTGCACGTCTGGCTGCCACCACTCTCGAGTGACTGGCCGCGCGGGGCCGGGCCCCTCGGGGTCTGCCCCGGCAATCGGCTCGAGCCGGCGGCGATTTCGGCCCTGGGTTTGTCCCGGCCCTCTGAGTGGGTTAGAGTTACGAGTCGGTCCGTTCTGAGGAACAGGCATTGGGGTATGGTGTAATTGGCAACACGACTGATTCTGGTTCAGTTGTTCTTGGTTCGAGTCCAGGTACCCCAGCAGTAGCAGGTGCAGGATTCCGCGGTGAAATCACCCATCGCTCATCTTTGGGGCCCGAAACGGGCCCGGTGTCCAGAACCAATACCACAAGCGCCATGCGGGGCTACAGCGGCGCTGCCCGGGTTGATTCGCTCTCGTCACTACGCAACCGGGCTGACACTCGACGCCGTTCGGCGTTCAGCCCGCGCCGCCAAGGTGCACACTGCGATGTCTTTCCTGGCTCGTCCGGATGCGGTGGACAATCTGATTTTCAGACGATGATTCGAACAGTTGACGGATGGTTTGCCGCACCGTCGGTATCAGGAAGCGACGCATAACAACCGTCGGCATGCGCTTTGCGGCTTGGTATGAGCCTGGCCAGCGCGTTTCATCAAACTTTCACATGCTCGGGGGCTGGAGCTTCATGCGCGGTCTGCATGCTGGTGTGTAGACACCAACCTGGTGGCTGAACGTGAAAGGTGTTGAGACTGATGAAATTCAATCGGAAGAACATGACCGCTGGTATTGCGGGACTCGGGCTTGTCGGAGCGCTTGTCACGGGCGGTGTTGCCGCGGCGCAGGCATCTACCGGTGATGGGGCCATTTCCCAGCCACCATCGACGACCTCGTCGTCAGTTTGCGACCACCGGTCAGGCCACTTGGCCGGCATAGCATTCGGGCAGAGTTCGCCCATGGTCGCGATCGCGAGCTACCTCGGCTTGAGTCGGACGGAGCTGCAGGACCGGCTGCAGTCGGGTGGGTCCCTCGCGGATGTCGCTGAAGCCCAGGGCAAATCGGTTTCTGGGCTCAAAGATGCAATGGTCTCACAGCAGAGGACCACGCTCGACTCCAACAGCACTCTGTCATCTGATGACAGGGAGTCAGCCGTAGAACAGATGAGGAGCCGCATTGACCCGATGCTGAACGCGACCCACACCCCAGGTGAGGGGAAGGGCATGGGTTCGGGAGTCGGTATGCACTCGGGCGCAGGGACGGGCACAGGGATGGGCTTGGGAATGGCGACGACCTGACCGTCTCCTGAACAGGCAGACCGGTCCACGGGCTGCCTGGATGTACGAAAATAAACACGAACTGAAGGAGCAGAAGAAATGATGTGGGGAAACGGATACAACATGACGTGGGGATGGCCGGTAGGGCTGCTCATGCTCGTCGCAGTCATCCTCCTTGTTGTCTGGGTCGTGCGGGCTTTTGATGGCGGAACTGAACGCGGTGGGTTCCGCGGGACTACTCCGCTGACCCGCGGACAAGGCGAGCGCAGTCAAGCGCGTCAAATACTCGATGATCGCTTCGCGAAGGGTGAATTGAATGAAACGGAATACCGAGAACGGTTGCAGGTGCTCGAGAGGTAAGGCCTGAGGAGGTCCTCCCTCGCCGAGTCCCTGGGGCGCAGTGCAGAGACCGTGCCGCCGGACGGCGATAATCAGAAGAAAAGGGTTGAGCGATGCAAAAGGTCCTGGTTGTCGACGACGAGGCGCAGATCAGGACGGTCCTGCGCGGCTACCTGGAAGCGGAAGGTTATGACGTAGCGGAGGCCGCGGACGGCGCCGAGGCGCTTGCGGTACTCCATAAGGACCCTCCCGCTCTCGTGCTGCTGGATGTAATGCTGCCGGGGATCGACGGGCTGGAGGTTCTCCGGCAGTTGCGAGGCTTCAGCGACGCGTACGTGATCCTCGTCACGGCCAGGGCGGAGGAGGTCGACAAGCTCGTGGGGCTCGGTGTGGGTGCGGATGACTATGTGACCAAGCCATTCAGCCCGCGCGAGGTGACGGCTCGAGTGAAGGCAATGCTCCGTCGTGACAATCGGGATGAGCGGACCGACAGAGACGCCCTGCTTCGCTTCGATGGCTTGTCCATCAAACCCGCCCACCGAGAGGTTGAGGCGAATGGAGTCTCCGTGGGGTTGTCGAGCCTGGAGTTTGACCTTCTCACCGCACTCGCAACCGAGCCCGGGCGGGTGTTTTCCCGGGCACAACTGCTTAAAAAAGTCTGGGGCTACGATTTCTACGGCGACGAACGGGTCGTCGATGTCCACATCCGCAGTTTGCGCGCACGACTCGGCGACGATGCCGGCGATCCACACCTGATCGCCACGGTGCGGGGCGTGGGCTACAAGTTTGTGGCCGGGCCCAGATGAAGATGCGCCTCTCGCTGCGCCTGTTCATCTCCTATGCCGCTATTGCCGTGGTCGGCGGCGTGGTGGCTTATCTGACGATCTCGCTGCTTGCTCCTCGACTGTTCGAAGACCGGCTGGGGATGATGATGGACAGTGAGGGCACCGGAATGTCGATGGGGGCCATGGACGCGACCAGCGTGCGCTCCGCCTTCCTATCCGCGCTCACGACCTCGCTGATCGTCGGGGTACTGGCCAGCGTCATCGCCGCAGGTTTCGTCGCCGCGGCAGTCACGGGGCGCCTACTTCGCCCCCTCAACGCTGTGCGGGCCGCGACCAAGCTGATCGCTGCCGGAAAATACGGAGGCAGGGTTCCCGTCCCCTCCGAGCCGGAACTCGCAGCGCTGGCCACCGACGTCAACACGCTGGCCCAGGCCCTGGCCGATACCGAGTCCCGGCGAACCCGGCTGCTTGGGGAGGTTGCGCATGAAATGCGAACCCCACTGACCGTTCTGGACGGCTACGTCGAGGGGCTGATCGATGGCGTGTTCACCGCCAGCCCCGACACATTCGCCTCCCTCAGCGGGGAACTGCGCCGCCTGCACCGCCTCTCCGATGACCTGTCCAGCCTGTCGCGCGCTCAAGAACAGCGGCTCGACCTGCATCCAGTCGATGCCGACCTGGCCGATCTTGCTCGCCGCACGGCCAACCGGCTCGCTCCGCAATTCGAAGATTCGGGCGTGACGTTGACACTCAACGTCGCCACGCCGCTGCCCGTGCACGTGGACCCGGACCGGATCACCCAGGTTCTGACCAACCTTTTCGGCAACGCCCTGCTCGCCACCCCGGCGGGCGGTGCGGTCACGATCACGACGCACGGCGCCGACGGCCGTGGTGAGGTCGTCGTGATCGACACGGGAGTGGGCCTGGCCGAGGAGGACACAGACCGTGTTTTCGAGCGGTTCTACCGTGTGCCCGGACAGGCCCGCCGCTCCGCCGGATCAGGGATCGGTCTCACGATCGCCCGGGAAATAGCGCGTGCGCACGGCGGGGACGTGACGGCCTCGTCGGGAGGGACCGGGCAGGGAGCCAGATTCGCGGTCGTGGTACCCCTGCGCGCCGCCGCCAGATCAGGCTGAAACTCCGACGTCATTCCCTGCTCCATCAGTCAAGGTGGTGGCCGATGTGCTCTCGGGCTGTCGCGGGAGGCGCAGCCGCTTGAGCAGCAGCGCGTTGACCGCGACGATGACGCTAGAGCCGGACATGGAGATGGCGGCGATTTCCGGACTGAGCCGGATGCCGAATGTCGGAAAGAAAACGCCCGCGGCAATGGGAAGCGCGATCGCGTTGTAGCCGACCGCCCAGCCGAGGTTCTGGCGCATCTTGCGCACGGTGCCTTTCCCGATGCGCAGGGTGATGGGGATGTCGAGGGGGTCGGACCGCATCAGGACCACGTCCGCCGTATCGATGGCGACATCCGCTCCTGCCCCGATGGCGATGCCCAGGTCCGCCTGTGCCAAGGCCGGAGCGTCGTTGACTCCGTCGCCGACCATCGCGACTCGTTTGCCGGAGGCCTGCAGCTCCTTGATTTTCGCGGCTTTGTCTTCCGGGAGCACCTCGGCGATCACAACATCGATGTGGAGCATGGATGCGATCCGCTGCGCGGTCGCCTCATTGTCGCCGGTGAGCATGACGACCTCGATGCCCGTTTCGTGAAGAGCGACAACGGCGGCCGCCGCGGTCTGTCGAACGGCGTCAGCCAGGGCGATGACCCCAGCGGCCTTCCCGTCGACGGCGACGAGGACCGCCGTCCGTCCGGTCGCGGCCAGCGTCTGACGCTGGGCGGACACCGGATCAATATCGATGCCCTGGGCAACCATGAGTTTGCGGTTGCCGACGAACACCTGGCGTCCTGCGACTGTGGCGCCGGCACCATGTCCCGGAACATTGCGGAACGCAGATGCTTCCAACGCTTTCGCGCCGCGCCCGACGGCGTAACTGACGACGGCTGCGGCGAGCGGATGCTCGGACTCCCGTTCCACTGCAGCGACAAGGGCCAGCAACTCGACCTCATCCATCCCGACAGCTATGAAGTCCGTCACCTCTGGTTCGCCCCTGGTCAGAGTTCCCGTCTTGTCCAGGACGACCGTGTCGATGCGAGCCGAAGTCTCCAACGCGGTCGCAGTTTTAAAGAGGACACCGCGTTTGGCGCCCAGACCGGTGCCGACCATGATGGCGGTCGGTGTCGCCAGGCCCAACGCATCCGGGCAGGTGATGACGACGACGGTGATCGCAAAGAGGATCGCGGTAGGAAGGCTCGCGCCGGCCAAGAGCCACGCACCCAGGGTGGCGCTGCCGCCAATGAGGGCCACGAGCACAAGCCAGAAGGCCGCGCGGTCGGCTAGCCGTTGTCCGGGGGCCTTGGAGTTCTGTGCTTCCTGAACCAGGGCCACGATCTGCGCGAGTGCGGTATCGGCGCCGACTTTGGTCGCCCGCACACGAAGGGTTCCGGTGGTGTTCACTGTGGCGCCGATCACGGTCGATCCGATGCTCTTGGCGACGGGAAGGCTCTCCCCGGTGACCATGGATTCGTCGATGTCGGACTCACCGTCTTCTACGACGGCGTCAGTTGGAACTTTTGCTCCGGGCCGAACCAGGAGGAGGTCGCCCGGGACAACCTCCGCGGTCGGGACCTCAACCGGTTCCCCGTCGCGGATGACGAATGCCATCGACGGTGCCAACTCGAGCAGCGTACGGATGGCGTCGTTTGCGCCGCCCCTGGCACGCATTTCAAACCAGTGGCCCAGGAGGACGAAGCTGGTCAGAACGGTCGCAGCCTCGTAGAAAACTTCCCCACCACCGGTAAGGGTGACAGACAGGCTATAGAGCCAGCCCGCTCCAACACCGACGGCTACCAGAACCATCATGTCCAGGGTTCGGGCCCGCAGCGCCCGGAAGGCCCCATCGAAAAAGATCCAAGCCGAATAGAAAATGACCGGCAGAGACAGGATCAACGCGAAAACGTCATCCCGCAGCCCGAACGGGGCAGGAACCGCGAAACCGAAAACGTCCCGGCCGATCGGCGACCACAGGGTGATCGGAACCGACAGGATCGCCGCCACCATGAACCGGTTGCGCATGTCCCGGATCATGCCGGCCATGGACATGTCGCCGTGCGCGCCACCATGCCCCATGGTCTCCTGCATGGTTCGAGGCGGTTGTCCGGTCTTCATTTCATGTTCGGTGTGGTCGGTGACGGATGACGCCATCGGATCGCAGATGTGATCGGGCACAGAGCGTCCAGCGCAGTGGTAACCGCATTCCCGGACCCATGCCGCCAGATCAGTGACGGAGGTCTGCCTGGGATCGAAGGTCACGCTCGCGGTTTGCGCTACCGGATTCGCATCAACGCTCAACACGCCGGGGCGGCGGGCGAGCACCGACTCGACGATCGCTCGCGAGGATGCCCATTGAACGCCCCGCACTTCGAGGACAGTAGTTTCGGCTTCCTGAGTCATGTGAATCTTCCATTCTGAAGAATCGGCCTCACAGCGACAATTTCCGTGTCGAACACTCTCACCCTATACCCATGGGGGGTATATGATCGGGGCGATCCACCTCTTCGGTGGGAGGCTGTCGTAGGGCCTCTGGGTCGTTAATCAGGCAACGCTACTAGGATAGATAGTATTCCGGAATGCGTCTACCGGCTCACGGCTCGCTTGTCGTTCGTTGCTCGCCGTGACGGCTTGAGGCGCACTGAACGACTACCCCTTCCGGGAGGATGCACCGCCTGAAAAAGGGGAGTGGTGCACGCCGTTTGATTGTCCAAAATACCCCAAGGGGTATGCTTGCGGCAGTGTCTATTCTCGAAATATGAGTCGAAGGAGTCGGATCATGATGTGGGGCTATGGAGGAAGTATGGGGCTGTACTGGCTCTTCGGGCTGCTGACAATTGTCGGTATCTCGTTGCTGGTCGTGCTCATGGTTCGGCTGTTTTCTGGAGATCGTAGTGTCGGGCCGAAGCAGGGGGGAGAGGTTGGGCCTGGCCGCGCGCGCCAGATACTGGATGAACGTTTCGCCAGGGGTGAGCTGACCGCGGAGCAGTACCGCGAACAGCGCGCAGTCCTGGGCGAGGATAAGTGGTGAAGCCTCTCAGCCGTCGAAGCGCTCTCACGCTCGGTGGCCTCGGGCTGGCGAGCACGGTTGCCGGGGGAGCGGGACTTCTCTGGAGCCAGCAGACAGCATCGCCTTTGGCCACCGGCTCAGGCTTTGGGGCGCCCTCCGGGGATCCACTGGTTCAGCCGCCCGAGTTGCGTAGCGCCGATGGCCGCCTCAAGGTACGCCTGGATGCTGCACCGGGGGACGTGAAGATTTCCGGTCGCGGTGCCACCGTGCTGAGCTATAACGGGGGCGTGCCGGGGCCTACCCTACGCGTTCAGGCGGGCGACACGCTCAGTGTGCGCCTGCACAACGGCCTCAACGATCCGAGCAACCTGCACGTGCACGGATTGCATGTTTCTCCGTCGGACAACGGCGACAACATGTTCGTGACCGTGAAGGCCGGAGACTCATTCGACTACGAATATCAGCTGCCGCCTGATCACCCGCCGGGAGTGTACTGGTATCACCCGCACTACCACGGGTTCGTCGCCGATCAGGTCTTCGGCGGCCTTTACGGGGCCATCATTGTCGAGGACCCCACGCCTATCAGGGCAACGCGAGAGCGCGTGCTCGTCATCTCAGACATCACACTGGACAGCCTGGGCCGCATCCCTCCCGTCACGCCGATGGAACAGACGGCGGGACGGGAAGGACAACTCGTTCTGGTCAACGGGCAGGTGAATCCGGTCATGACCGCCCGTCCGGGGGAACGCGAACGTTGGCGCATCGTCAACGCCTGTGTGTCCAGGTATCTGCGGCTGCGCCTTGACGGGCAGCAGCTGCAACTTCTCGGCATCGACTCCGGGCGGTTCCAGACCCCCGGCGACGTCGACGAGGTGGTGCTGCTTCCCGGCAATCGAGCGGACCTGCTCGTTTCCACTATCGCAGGAACGTCCATCTTCCAGGCCTTGCCCTACGACCGCGGCAGCGCGAACGGAATGATGGGCGGGATGATGGGCGGCGGCGCTGGACCCAGCGGACAGGACGCTCAGGCCAACCCTCGCGGCGTTTCAGTGGCGACGCTGACGGTGTCCGGTGATGCGGTTACTGCTCTGTCCGCAGTCCCCGAGCAGGCCGCGCCCTCCGATCTTCGTTCGCGGCCGGTGACGGCTCGTCGCGAGCTCACGTTCGGGATGGGCATGGGCGGAATGAGGGGCGGCTCGATGATGAGTTTCACCATCAATGGGGAGGTGTTCGACGCGGCTAGAACGGACACCACGGTTCAGTCCGGCAGTATCGAAGAATGGACCCTGACCAACCCCACCCAGATGGACCACCCCCTGCATCTTCACGTGTGGCCAATGCAGCTCGTTGAGGAAAATGGCAGGGCAGTCGAGTCTGTGGTTTGGCAAGACGTCCTAAACGTTCCGGCAGCGGGGCGGGTGAAGGTCCGCGTTGCCTTCGACGACTTCGCCGGACGGGCTGTCTATCACTGCCACATCCTCGATCACGAGGACAACGGGATGATGGGCGTCATTGAAGCAAAGTAACAAGGACCGCTGACAGGGACTTTCCTGTGTGACCGCGGTTCACTGGGACGGGAGCCAACCCCGGCGACTACTATGAAAGATAGTAGACAAAGAAGGAGGCGCTCATGCGCTCACGAATCTGGATCATCTCCCTGGCCGCTGGTGCGTTGCTTGCAGCAGGCACCGTCGCTCCGGCCTACGCGGCCGAGGGCAGCAGCCCTCCGGCCCCGGCGGGTCAGGCCGAGGATAGCGCCCGCGGACACATGGCCGCGATGCACAGAGCACCCGGTCTGGTGAAAATGCACGAACAGATGATGGCCGGGATGTCCGACACGGCTGACATGACGGCCGGTGTACCCGGCATGGCGAAAATGCACGAAGAGATGATGGCCCATCACCCGGCTGGCGACGCTTCGTCGGAGGCTGGCAATAAAAGCCCGGAGGCGTCACGGTGAGTACGGCGCTCTATGGTCTGGCCCTCCTGGCCTGCCCAGTGGCTATGGGCTCGATGATGTGGTTCATGATGCGAGGGAAGAAGACAGCTGATGCGCCGAAGTCGCTGTCGGCGGCCGATGAAATGGAGTTGACCACACTGCGCGCGGAGGTGGACACGCTGCATCTGCCGAATTGAGGTTCTTTTTCAGCCTCAACACTTGTTCGATGGCCGTCAGTGCGGTTGCAGTGTGAGATCCGGGCTTCCGGGGGAATGCGCAGCGTCGATCACATGGTCAAGGACTGCTCGTCCTCCGGGCACGGGTCCATTGTTCCCGCTGCGGATGCGGGGGCGATGGCGAGGAACAAGGGCAATGCGATCAACAATCCCATAGCCAAAGCAGCGACGGTTGTCTTCCCGGCGCCGAGGGGCCGAACCGGTGAAATGAGTCTCCTGACTCGGCTGGAAGCTGACTCTCCCCCAGCGCCGAGGGCCGCCGCCGGGGTCAGACCGTGTTCAGCCAGGCGCACCAGGGCGGTGGCCACTGTGGTCCGGTCGCTGTGTCTGCCCGCACTGTCATCGGCCAGCATCTCGACGAGCCGGCCGAGTTCTCTGCGTGCGGTTCGAAACGCTGTGACGCGGGGGAACGCATGCTGCAGCGCGTCGGATGCCGCGAGGATGAGGTCGTGGCGTCCTCGCAGGTGCGCCCTTTCGTGGGCCAGAACGGCGAGGAGCTGATTGTGATCCAACGCCGACAGGGCGGCGCTGGTCAAGACGACCTGGTGAATCCTGCCTGGTAGGCAGTACGCGGCGGCGGCCGGATGGTCGACGACGAGAGCGTCGTATCGGAGGTGGGGTCGCGCAATGAGGGCCAGGGCGTCCAGTTGCACTTTCCTGTTACGGGCTGCGATTGCCCGGTCCGCGGCCAGGCAATAGGCGACCCGGACGAGGATGGCACTTGCGGCGGCAGCGCCGGTGGCGCTGACCACGGCACCGCCTGGCGTGGAGTATTGCGCGAGGAGGGCCATCGCGCAGGTTCGGATCCAGTCGGCGAGGTTGATGGTCCAGGGAATCGCGGGGATGGCCAGGCTCGAACCGGCAAGCAGCACCGCCAAAACAATTGAGACGCTCAGCGTTTGCCAAGCAGCGATCCCGATCCGGGGAGACCGCTCGAGCCACGACATCCGGCGCAATAGGGCCGGCCCCAGGACGGCCAGAATCACGGCGAGGACCGTCAAAACAGCTGGAGCAATCATGGCGCGGTGCTTGTGCGACCCTGAAGGTGCTCGTCAAGGGCAAGACGGAGGCTGGCGACTTCCTCTGGCGGAATATGGTCGAGGAAGTGCAAAAGTGTCACCGAAGTGTCAGCTCCTCCGGCAAGGACTTCCCCCATGAACGCGGCAGTGTGCTGCTCACGAGTCTGCGCAGGTCGGTAAAGATACGCACGGCCGTCCTTCTCCCGGGTCAGCAAGCCTTTGCGGCGCAGGTTGTCCATAACCGTCATTACCGTTGTGTAGGCGAGTGTGCGCTCGCGTTGGAGATCCTCCAGCACCTCGCGAACGGCGACCGGGCGCCCCCAGGACCAGATGCGATCCATGACGTGCTGTTCCAGCGTGCCGAGTGGGCGCACCATGGATTGCTCCCTTCTACGCTCTAATGGAAACGAAAACCCCTAATCAACTACCTTCCATAGTAACGTACGGTCCCTGCTGCGCCCGCGGGTTCCTGTGCCGATCAGCCCTGGACGCCACCAGAGCAGGGTGCGCCGGGTTCGGGTGTCTGTGGCCCCTGTAGATAGGTCTGCAGGAACAACTGCAGGCGCGGGTCATCCACGCTGTCCAGTTGCAGTTGTTTTCCCCAGGCGCTGGCGATAATCGGGGCGGGGAGGTCGGGATACGGGCTCAAGAGTTCGTATGGGTTCGACTCGGCATCAGCCGTCAGAGTGTCGATCTGCTCTTGCGGCAGATCGGATCGGTAGGTGACCCACACCGCGCCATGCTCGAGCGAGTGCACGGCCCGCCAGGTGTCTACCGGCTTCGTATACACGCCGCAGTTTGTCAGCTCGGCGGAATGTTCTCCGCCGACGGGGGGAAGCGTTGGAAACGCAACCTCGTTGACCACGTGGTCGCGGCTCAATCCATCAGAACTCTCCACGCCGCTGATTGGCTTGTCTGCTGCCGATCTGGCCGCGTCCTGGTCTTTCTGGTTGACGATGAAGATGGAGACAACGGTTGCCACGAGGGTGATTGCGACGACGGTGCCCAAGCCGTAGATCCAGAACCTCCGACGCCGCTCGCCCCGCTTCAGCTCCGCTCGTGCGGCCGCAACGATCGCCTGCCGATGTGCTCTGTCCTCTGTGTTCGGGTGTTCCATTTGGACGGTCCTCTCTATTGCTGTTCTGCATTGTGATGTACGGCAACGCCCTGTGAGCTGCCGTTCGAGCCCGGCTGCCCCTGGGCGGCTACGTCGGGGCGGGACAGGTGGTGCCGCAGCTTCTTCTCCGATAGCCTCCGTAGCTGAACATGACGTCGTCGATCAGGATGCTGGGGGCAAAGATGATGCCGTTCCGAGCGGCCAGAGCCCGGCCTTCATCGGTGTCGAGGCCGATCGTCTCGACCTGAAAGGAGTAGTCCGCGGCGAGTCGGGACAGTACCAGCTTGGCTTGATCGCAGGCGTGGCACGAGGCTTGCGTCAGTACGGTGATTCGCATCAGGCGTCGGTCCGGAGAGCCTGCATCTGGGTGAGGATCTCGTCTACCGGCACGTACATGGTGTAGTTAGGCGGGCCGCCGTAGTCGGCTCGCCACTCAATTTCCCCCGTCGGCCCAACCAGGATGAAGCTGTGTCCGTTGCGGGATTCACCCATCATTCCGTACTTGTTGGTCTGGTAAGTCACTGAGAAATCCAGACGGATGTCGGCCAAAGCGACCGCCGTCAGCTTGTCGTCGGCCATTTTTTGGGCGATCAGGTCCACCGGCCCGCTGGTGATGTTGAGGAGCTGATCGACGCCGACGGACTGCAGCTCGGTCTCGGCGGCGTCCAGATCGCGGATTTGGTCCCAGCACGGCTGGCACCCGATCCCCTCATGGAAAAAGAGCAGGACGGACTCGCCACGGTAGTCGCTGAGATTGACCGTCCCCCCGGCCGTGGAAGCGAGAGAAAAGTCGGGGGCTTCCGCGCCCGGGCCGGGAGCACCCACGGCATAACTGACGGAGGCGGTGTTTTCCACAGCCGTGGGGGTCCCGTTCCAAGTGCTTTCCATGACCACCAGGATGGCTGCCGCAACCGCCATGATGCCCACTATCATCGTTGCCCGGCGCAACCCGGTGCTCCTGGCGCGTGACTGCAGGCATGTGCCCGGACGGCCTTTCTTCCGTGATGCCACTACTGTGACTCCTCTGTCTGGGTGCGCGTATGCGCCTGGTCGGGTCGGTTGCCGGAGGCGGTCGGCGTGGCTGCGTGCTTTCGGCTGCGCAGCGCCGTCCAGACCAAAGCGCCGAGAGCGGCGAAGACGGCGAGCGTCGATATCCACCCTGGAATGAAGGCCAGGAACTGCTGGATGACGGCGGCCCAGTGCCCCAGTGCTGCGGCAAGTTCAACCTGCCACCCGTCCGGTGCCATGCCCGGTCCCTGCACTGCGAGGACGACGGTGAGCACGCCCATGGCGATCATCAACCCGCTTGAGAGCACTGTTCCCACGGGCAACCGCCACCGGGCCCCGGGCCCGATCGGGATGGTCGTGGCCGCGAGCAGGCGACTGGCTCCCCAGTCTTTTCTGTCCCACACCAACGCCAAGGCGCACACGGGAGCGACCATCCCGAATACGTAGGCGACGCCCACTGCGGCGGCGGCCGGGAAAGACGAAGTGGCACCGGAGAGCGCCGCCACTCCGGCGAGGACTGGGGCGCAGCACGCGCTGGCGGCACCGGAGAACACTCCGAGTCCGTACACCGAGCCGATGCCCGTTCCGCCGCCGCGTCCAGAAGGCATCGATAGCGTCATTTTCCAGCCCCCCAGGGTGGCAACGCCCACTGCCACCATCGCGAGACCGACGACACTGAAAATTCCCAAAATGGTACTGGAACAAAATGCGGCTGAGGAACGCAGCGCCCAAGGCGATGGGGAGGATGATGGTGCCGACCCCGGCGGCGAACACCAGTGTCATGCCGAGGATCTGGCTCCGGCTGCGGAAGCTGGAAGCGAAGAACGCCGGCAACATGACGGAGGCGCAGCATGGGACCAGGAGGGCCACGCCGCCGCCGAGAAACGCTGCCAGGATCGTTGTCGAGAGCAAGACCTGCCCCATGAACGAGCTCCAATCAATACCAGTCGGGCGCATCCCAAACTACTATTCACCATAGTAGTTAAGCGTGGCTGAGCGTTCACCCTACGGCCGACGACGGCTCCTGGAGGCTGCTGCACTGTCTTGAATGACGACGTTTGGCTGGACGGCGGGGGTGACCGCCTGGACGCTTCCGCCATCGATCAACCCGTGGAGTAGCTCGCGGGCGCGCGATCCGAGATTCGCGAAACTTTGGTTCACTGTCGTCAGCTTGGGCAACCAGATCTTCGCGAGCGGATGGTCGTTGACTCCCACGACGCTCACGCCAACCGGAACTGACTTGCCACCGTCGGCGAGGCCGCTGATGACCCCTATCGCCAGGACGTCGTTGCCGCAGAAGATGGCTGTGATCTCACCGATCTTCGCGAGTAGACGGCCGATCTCTCGTCCTGAGTGGGGGTCTCCACTGGCGTGAATGACCTCGGGTGGGACCACCCCGGCGGTGCGGAGAGCACGTCGCCAGCCCGCGCCTCGGTCGTCTTCTTCCTGCTGTGGGGGAGCGTTGGCGTAATGAACTTGCGAGTGGCCGAGGTTCAGGAGGTAGGTGACGAGTTCTTCGGCTGCGCTTGTGCTGACCCGCGCGGATCCGTTGACAACGCGAGAGACGGTCGCCACGGCAACGCCGGTTAGGCGAGCGACGCCGTTGATGACCGGCTTGGTGTTGTGGTCAGTATCAGGCATTAGCCGGCGCATCGATAGTGTGAACGGGGACCCCGGGTCGAGCCTGCGGAGCCCAGCACCTCGAATTCGGGTCGTCCATAAGTTGGCTCCGGGACACAAATAGTCCGTCGGATGGGTGGCCCCATGGTGGAGCCGCCCGCTGATGACCCCGAAAGGGACTGCCCACAAGGTGAAATCAAGGACGATTCCGGGTCCTCCACCACGGTGGGTGAGCCGCCGGGAAGTCAGAATGAGGGCGGCTGCGATGGCCGCGAGGATGAACAGGGCGTAGAAGTGGAGCAGGATCGGCTCCAGTTGGATGGACCTGACATCGGGGCTCGGGATGCGGGCATGAATGTTCATCAGCGGGGAGATCTTTCGTAAGTTGAGTGTGGATGGCGCGTATTGCTGTGGGGCTGGCGGAGGGCCCGTCTGATGCTGCCGCGCGTTTTCGGGACGCCCGCCTGGGGCTAGCCAAGGGTGATTCCTCGCGCGCTCATGAAGGGTGCCGGGTCAATGCGCGCTCCATCAACCCGAGCCTCGAAGTGCGAATGGCAACCGCTGGACGCCCCGGTCGTGCCGACGAGGGCGGTCGTCTCGCCGGCGGCCACGCTCTGGCCATTGCCGACAAGGATCTGGCTGTTGTGGGCATAGCCGGTCTGCACACCGTTGCCGTGATCGAGGAGAACCCAGTTGCCGTAACTGCCGAGATAACCGGAGTAGATGACGGTGCCGCCGGTGGCCGCCGAGACCGCCTGCCCGCACCCGGCAGCGATGTCGGTGCCGTAGTGAAAGGCTCCGACACCGTCAACGGGTTTGGAGGCTCGTGGGCCGAAGGAGTCGCCGATCCATCCAGACACAGGAAGCGCCCATCCCTGGCCGCTGAGTTGACCGAGATCGCGGTCCGCGCTCCCAGCGTCACCGCCGGTGCTGGGGGCAGCGGTTGCAGCGGCGGCCGCCGCAGCCGCCGCCGCCGATCGTCGTGCTTCCTCGTCCGTGGCAAAGTCAGCTTCTGTTGCCGCACGATTTTCGGTCAGGACCGCCAGTTGAGCCTGGAGGGTGCCCGAGTTCTGTTCTTGTTCGGTGAGCTTGGTCTCCAAGGCGGTGCTGGCGGTGGTGGCATCGGTCAGAGCCGTCTCCGCTTTCTTGGCCAACGCGCCAAGCTCCTTCTGTGCAACATTCGCCTGGTCGGTCAGGGAGGTCGCGGAGTTACGGTCTGCTGCTGCCTGGTCATAGATCTTGCTTGAACGCTCGGTGAGATTGCTCATGGCGCCGAGCTGGTAGAGCAGCGCGTCGGAGTTTTCTCCTTCAAGGAAGATGTTCATCGAGAGGTCGAAGGCACTCGCACGCGCCAGCAAAGCCGCCAATCGGCCGGCTTGTTGCTGCGAAATGTTGGCGAGCTGGGTCGCTTTATCGGCCTGGCCCTGGAGCGTCGTGGCACGGTAGGTGGCCTCGTCGAATGCGCCTTGAGCGTGCTCGTATTCAGCGCCACGGCGCGTGGCCAGGTCACGGGCCGCAGCCACCTCGGTCGTCAGCCCGGCGATGAGGTTTTTGAGCACTGTGATTTGAGTTTGCTTCGCCGTCTCGTTTGTACGGGAGGTCTCAACGTCTGACCATGACGGGTATTCGGCTGCCGCCGCACGCGGCGCGACCCCGATGATGGCGAGGAGGGAAAGAGTGGCCACCATCCCTCCAGCCCACTTCGGGAGAAGCGGGTGTCGAGGTCGTGATTCAGTTTGCGTCATTGGGGCGAACTCTCTCTGTGAGCCAGGCGAATGGGTCCGTCGGCTTTGAACCGCCGAGGAGGATCTCGAAATGAAGGTGTGGACTGGTGCTCTGCCCGGTGCTGCCGACGTTGCCGACGAGCTGGCCGACGAGTACGGGTTGCCCGATTTCGAGAGCTAGGGTGCCTTCCGACATATGGGCGTAGAGGCTTCTGACCAGGCGGCCGTCGATCATGTGCTCGATGATGGCGTACACGCCGAGTCCGCTGTCGTCGGTTGCCGAGACGTCCTTCACGATGCCGTCCGCGACTGCCTGGCTGGGAGTGTTCACGCCGGGATTCATGTCCAGGCCCTTGTTGAAGCTCGAGCAGCCGTCGCAGGGCGGCACGCGCGGACCGCGGTCCGTCGTGATGAAGACCCCGACTGTGAACGGCCACCGAACTGGCAAAGTCACGTCCTTGACATAGCTGCTCGACCTTTGGTTATAGGCGCCTGGCTACGGCTTCTGCACTCGTCCCACGGTGAAACCGTCGCGCAGGACGCTGACGGTGTCTGCTTCGTTGATGGGCACGACCTGGGGTGAGTCAGCGGCCAGTTGGCTCTGTGGATTCGCCGCGGCCGGGCCGGGTTTCACAGCGAGAGCGGGGAGCGAGACACTGACGGCGAAAAGCGCGACGAAGGCCATCGCCACGACGCCGAACAATCGCCGCCGCACTGGTGGCGGAGCCGGTCGGTCGGACTGTTGTCGGAGCGATTTGTGTGCCAGCCTGCGGGGCTGCCGATGACGCTGGTGTTTTTCTGCCGCCCGCAGAAGGCGACGGGTCTCGATAGGCTTTACCGCCGGGAAAGGTGAGGGGTCCTACGGGGTGGAGAGGATGTCCTTCATGACATCGATCTCATCGGTCTGGCTCGTGACGATGTTCGACGCCATGGCCTTGGCGTCCTCGTTTCGACCTTCATCCAGTTCCAGCTCCGCCATCATGATCGCGCCCTGATGGTGGACGATCATCTGTTCCAGGTATAGCTCGCCGGCCTGCGGGCCCGACGCATTTTCGAGGGCCATCATGTCGTCGTCGGACATCATTCCATCCGAACCGTCACCCATCCCCGACATCCCATCCATGCCGCCGGTGCTGGTCTCATCGGTGCCCCACTCGGCGAGCCAGTCTCTGAGTTGCTCTATTTCCGGTTCTTGGGCGGCTTTGATCTGCGTGGCGAGGTCGGTGATGCGTACGTCGATCTCGTCCTTGGCGAGGATGTCCTCGCTCATCTCGACGGCTTGCTCGTGGTGGGGGATCATCATCTGTGCGAAAGTCACATCAGCCGACCCGAAAAAAGCGGACGCAGTGGGGGTGCTGGATGACCCGGACGAACTGTCGGGGGCTGTCCCGTTGGTGCAGGCGCTGAGCGTGAGCACGGCGGCGAGGGCCGCCCCCGTCAGAAGGTACTTACGTGATTCGAGCATTGTTTTTCCATTCATTAGTCAGACTTGAGAAACCGAGGCGCCGGCGGGCGCGAGGATGCCACGCGTCCATGGGGGCGCGTCGGCGGCGGTTCGGTCTAAATGCGACTGATGGAAAGAATGGTCAGATTCGGCCTGTGAATATCCAGGACGAGGCGGTGAGAGAGCCGAGCGATGTGTCCGCCCGCGTCGAGCAGTCGGCGGTACGTTGACGGCAACCGAGCCAACAAGATCAATGATGCAATCACCAGCAGAATGGTGCAGGTCATCGCGACGATCGCACAGTCCAACAAGCAGTCGGAACAATCGACGGCTCCGAGACCGGTGTGGGCGATGACGGACATCGCCGGGACTGCGACTGCCGCGACGTTCGGGACGACACCGGCCTGTGTGGTGTGGTCGGACGCAACTTGGGTCCAACCTGTCTCGTGCCCGGCATGCGTTGAGTTCATGGCCAGCACACCGAACAGAAGTGCGGCCATGGCGACCAGCGCCACCAACCCGGACGTGAGGACGGGGCGGTTGCGCGAAGCAATGTGTGCCGTGCTATCCAGCTTCATGTCACCTCCGGTACCGTGCCTGGCGGAGTCGATTCCCGCACATGCCTTCACCAAGAGTATCGACTTTCACATGGTGTGACCTGTGAGATGCGATTCCACAGGTCACCCGATGGTGGCAGGATGTTCGGTGAGCGTTCCGGTAGGTATCGGGGCACTCGCCACGTTGAGTCCGCGAAAGCCGCGCAGCCGGAGGCTGTTGCTCACCACGAAAACAGATGACAGCGCCATGGCCGCGCCGGCGATCAACGGGTTGAGCAAGCCCAGCATGGCCAGCGGGATCGCCGCCACGTTGTAGGCGAAGGCCCAGAACAAGTTGGCCTTGATGGTCGACAGGGTGCGCCGGGAGAGTCGGATCGCATCAGCTGCCGCGATGAGGTCGCTTCTGACCAGGGTCAGATCGCTGGCCTCGATGGCGACATCCGTTCCCGTTCCCATCGCAATGCCCAGGTCCGCGGTGGCCAGTGCCACAGCGTCGTTCACGCCGTCGCCGACCATGGCAACCACGCGACCCTCGCTCTGCAGCTCCCGGATGATCTGAGCTTTCTCGGCCGGCAGCACACCGGCACGAACGTCGCTGATACCGACCTCAGCCGCAACGAAGGCCGCGACGGCCTCGTTGTCGCCGGTGAGGAGCACCGGCTGCAGACCCAGGCGACGGAACTCCGCGATCGCGGCAGCGCTGGTGTCTTTGACGACGTCAGAGACGGCGAGGATACCCCTGGCCTGGCCGTCCCAGGCGACGGCGACCGCGGTTCGACCCTGTGCCTCGAAGGCGGCCAGCACCGTCTCGAGCTCTGACGGAAGCGGGATAGTCCACTGTTCCGTCAGCCAGCGCGGACGTCCCACGAGAACGACCCGACCGCCGACCAGGGCTTGAACGCCGAGACCGTCCGTCGACGCGAAGGACTCGGGTGACGGTAGTTCGCCGGCGCGTTCCCGGGCACCAGACACAATCGCCTGGGCGATGGGATGTTCGGAACCCGTTTCCGCGGCTCCGGCGAGGTGAAGCAAGAGCTGCTCGTCTCCACCAGCGACGGGAACGGCGGCCACGAGCGTCATCCGGCCGGTCGTGACCGTGCCGGTCTTGTCGAGCACGATGGTGTCTACCCGGCGGGTTGATTCGAGAATCTGGGGTCCCTTGATCAGGATGCCCAACTGCGCACCACGCCCGGTGCCCACGAGCAGAGCGGTCGGGGTCGCCAAGCCGAGCGCGCACGGGCACGCGATGATGAGCGTCGCCACGGCCGCGGTGAATGCGACGACGGTCCCTGCTCCGAGCAGCAGCCAGACCACAAGGGTGGCCAGCGACAACCCGATCACGATCGGGACGAAGATCGCTGAGACCCGGTCGGCGAGGCGCTGTACTTCGGCCTTACCGGTCTGCGCCTGTTCGACCAAGCGGCCTAGCTGGGCGAGCTGCGTGTCCGCGCCAACGCGGGTGGCCCGCACGACCAGGCGACCACCCGAGTTCAAGGTGGCGCCGACCACGGCTGCGCCGGGCCCGACCTCGACCGGAACGGACTCGCCGGTGAGCATGCTGACGTCGATCGCCGAGTTACCTTCTACAACGGTTCCATCCGTGGCGATCTTCTCGCCGGGACGGACGACGAACTGGTCGCCGACGACCAGCGACGCGGTGGGGACGGTGGTCTCGACACCATCCCGCAGAAGGGTCGTCTCTTTCGCCCCGAGTTCGAGCAGCGCCTTCAGCGCGGCACCAGACTGTTTCTTCGCACGGGCCTCGAAGTAACGGCCGGCCAGGATGAACACCGTGACGGCGGATGCGACCTCCAGGTAGATTTCATCGGCACCGCTTCCCGGGGTGGTGGTGAAGCTGAAGGCCATGGTCATGCCCGGGACTCCAGCCATTCCCAGGAAGAGGGCGTAGAGCGACCAGCCGAGTGCGGCGAGCACTCCGATACTGATCAGGGTGTCCATAGTCGCAGCACCGTGGCGCAAATTCACCCAGGCAGCGCGATGGAACGGCCATGCTCCCCAGACGGCGACCGGGGCGGCAAGGGTGAGAGCCAGCCATTGCCAATTGGTGAATTGCAGCGGGGGGATCATCGAGAGCAGGAGCACGGGGGTGGCGAGCAGGGCGGACAGGATCAGCCGCTGGCGCAGGCTGGCCACTTCGCGGTCTTGGTCCGTGGGCATATCGAGTGTCGGCGCCTCAGGCGGTTTCGGACGTGCGGCCGTGTATCCGGTCTCCTCAATCACCGCGATGGCATCCTCAACCGTCGTGCCGTCAGGGATGAGGACACTGGCCTTCTCGGTGGCGTAGTTCACCGATGCCTCGACCCCGGGCATCCGGTTGAGTTTTTTTTCAATTCGCGCCGCGCAGGAGGCGCAGGTCATGCCGCCGACGAGAAGGTCGACCTGCTCTCCACTCATCGGGTCGCCGTGACCAGTTCGTAGCCTGCCTCATCGATGGCGGCGGCCACAGCGGCGGGATCGAGGGGTCCGGAGCTGGAGACGGTGACCACGGAGACGCCGCCCGGGACAAGGTCAACGTCCACGGCTTCGGCTCCGGCGACCTGGCCCACTTCGGCCGTCACGCTCTTCACACAGTGAGAGCAGGTCATTCCCGATACCTGGAAAGTGGTGGTCATGCCGGTAGGTTCTGCGGTGCGCTCGGATTTGTGATCGTGCGACCCGCACGTGCACGAAGAGTCAGAAAGGCCAGGGTCGTTCATATTCAACGTCGACATAGTATTCGCGATTCCTTTCGTTCCTCGGCGATCGAAGCAACCGTCGGGACGTACTCCCAGGGGATACACCCACGGTATACCCCAGGGGGGTACCCGGTCAACATGAGACCGGTGCGCACAGTTGGTCACCCCGCCGCGTGTGAGGTATACCACCCGGGGGTATACTCGGAAAATTCAAAGTGCCACCACTCGCCGGCAGGCCACCGGGATCGCGCGGGGCAGACCAGATCGGATACACACATCAATGAGTGATTTCAACGACGAGAGCGCGATGACAACCCACGCTGGCCCGCACGGCTATATATCGAGCAAAGACGCGTATGTGAAGCGCCTCCGACGAATCGAAGGACAGGCCAGGGGATTGCAGGGAATGGTCGCAGATGAGCTGTACTGCGTCGACATTCTGACGCAGATATCAGCTATGACCAGCGCTCTGCAGTCCGTGGCCTTGGGCTTACTCGAGGACCACATGAGCCACTGTGTTGTTGCCGCTGTCGCTGCTGGCGGTGAAGAAGGCGACGCCAAGATCAAGGAAGCTTCAATCGCAATCGCACGATTGGTCCGCTCCTAACCTCCCCCATGCGCACTGCGCCGCCAGCGCCTGACAGTGCCTAGTGCTTCATCGTCGACGAGTCGCCAGAAACCACCGGAAGCTCCAGCTTTGTTTCCGGGGACGGTTCGACGGTTTGCGTTGAGAAGCTAATTCCATTTGGTGTGGATCCGACCGGGATACGTGCCACGACGGTGAGCGACTTCAGATCGAGGACGGCGACCGTGTCTGCGGCCATGTTGGTGACGTACGCGTGTCGGCTGGAGGGGTCAATGACGACGCCGTGGGCGCCGTCGCCCGTCTTCACGCTCTTCACAACCTTGAATGTATCGACACTCAGGATCGAGACTGTTGTGCCTGGTTCGTCGTCGGTGCCCTGGTTGGCTACCAGTAGGTACTTGTTGTCCGGGCTCACGAACGTCTGGATCGGTCCGGAGCCGACCGCGGTCTTTCCGACCAGCTTGCGGGTGGCCACGTCTACCTTGGCAACGGCATTTTCCCCACTGAGCGAGGCGTACACGAAGCGTCCGTCCGGCGAGAATGCCACTTGGGCGGGCGCCGCGCCGACCTCAATCTCTGCGACCTGTGAGTTAGTTGCGGTATCGACGACGCTCAGAGTCGTTCCGCCGATGTTGGCGACGTAAATCCATTTTCCATCGGGGCTTGGCCGGAGCCCGTGTGGGCCTGTCCCGACGGGGATGGTGGCCACCGACTGCATCGTCGAGGCATTGACTGCCGTCACGGTGTCGTCAGCGTTATTGGTTGTGTAACTCGTCGTGAGATCCGGAGTGACGACAACGTGAGCAGGCATGGCGCCGGTGGCGACCATTCCCGTCACAGCCAACGTTGATGCGTCGAGCTTGATCGCCATAGACGTGGATCCACTGACGGCCCACACGGACTCCCCATCGGCTGTCGCCTGCACATTGTGTGGGCTCTTAAGACCGGTCAGGGTGGTTGCGACCTTGTTCGAGGCCGCGTCGATCGCGCTCAGGCTGGCGCCATCTTCGTTGGCGACCCAGACCGTTCCGGTCACGAGACCCTCATGCATGGCTACCCGGGCCTCCGGGTCATCGGTTGTGGTCATCAGAATTGCCGTCGCGGCCGCCACGATGACAAGGGGGATCGAGCCCATGGCCACTGCACGTCTTCTGTTCATTGCATTCCCGTCACTCATGCCGTTGTCTCTTCGGACGGACCCTCAGCGAGACCATGATTCGTCGAATTGTATTATTTACGATAATACTGCTTTCTATACAGGCCTGAGCAAAAACTCGCCTGCGCATCGGCTGCTGATGTGGTCGCGGCGACCGGCGGTCGGAGCACGTGCTCTCCGATGCCGCTGTTCCCGCAGCCCATGGCACGGTTCAATGTGTTCGACGCGAGGTCTTCAGGTAGTTGCAGATCTCGTCAGGATCGCATCCTGTGGGGTCTGCCGCAGCGACGTCTTGATGGAAGCCGGCAACTGTCGCGCGCCCGCCGAAAGCTCAGCCGACTGAGGGTGTCGTGCCCATATTCCCGATACCCCTTCGAGGCTCGCTCCGGCGGAGGAAGCAAGCCTCGATCCTCGACATAGCGCAGCGTTTTCGCCGTCATCCCGGCCACATCAGCCGTTCCTCCTATGCGCACCCTGTGCTCCTGCCATGACCGGACTTGAGGTCCGCGCACACCGCACTGCGCGGCGGCAGCGCGATTGCCGATTGGAAGCACTTGGAGGATTCATGTGTAAAACAACGCCGACCGACTTTGACTTGGCGATCATCGGTTCCGGTGGTGCAGCATTCGCGGCCGCGATCCTGGCGACCAGGCTTGACAAGCAAGTGGTAATAGTCGAGCGTGCAACTATCGGAGGCACCTGCGTCAATACGGGATGTATGCCGTCTAAGGCCCTGTTGGCGGCCGCCGAAGCTCGCCATGTTGCCTTCGATACGAGGCGATTCCCCGGCATCGCAGCCTCTGCGGAGCCGGTGGATATGAAGGAGCTAATCGAGGGCAAGCGCGCTCTGGTCACCACGATGCGGGCCAGCAATTAGGGGGACTTGATCGCCGAATACGATTGGGCCTTCCGTCACGGCGACGCAACGTTTACGGGAACTACGGAGGAGCCGCTACTAAAGATCACCTCGGACGACGGCAGCGTGGAAACCATGCGTTCAAACCAGTACCTCGTGGCCACCGGCTCCGCCCCGTGGGCACCACCCATTGAGGGGTTGTCCGAGGTGGGCTGCCTGACCTCGGCGAACGCCATGGAGCTAGACGAAGTGCCCGAGTCATTGCTGGTCCGGGGGGNGGGGGGGGGGGGGGGGCTACGTGGCCCTCGAACAAGCACAACTGTTCTCCCGGCTCGGCTGCGAGGTGACCGTCCTGGTGCGCTCCCGGCTGGCGTCGCAGGAAGAATCCGAGGGCACCCGCGACGTGATCGCCGAGGTGACAAGCGCCACCGGCAAGGAGACAATCCGGACCAGCAAGCTCTTCGTGGCCACCGTACGTAGACCCGCCACCGCGGACCTGCACTTCGACAAGGTCGGCGTCACAGTCGGGACACGAGGGCAGATCGAAGTCTCAGGCATGTTGACTCACACGAAGCCGTAGTCCTTCACCTATTGGCCTCCTGAAGCTGTGTTGACGCCGATGTCCACGACCGGACCGCCGCGAGTCCGGCGAGTACGGCGATGGCGGCCAGGACGAGGGCAGTCGGGGCAAGTCCGAGCGTTGCCCCGAGGATCCCGGCCAGCGGGTAGGTGATGATGAAGCAGGCGCGGGAGAGCGAAAAATGGGCGGCGAAGACCGCTGGCCGGTTGGTGTCGTCGGAGTAGCGTCGGAGGAGCCGGGCCGACGGCGTGAGGATCAGTGCGGTCGCGGCGCCGAGAACGAACCAGACCGTGAGCACGCCTGGCCAGGCCGGCGCGGAGTCCTGAGCCAGGACCAGCAGCGCGACGGCGACGAGCCCGCTCGGGAGGATGGCGCATCCGGTCAGCATCACGCGTCGATCCGGATAGCGATCCAGCACCCGCGGCAGGTTGAGGGCGACGAGCATGGAGCCTAGTCCGTAGCAGGCGAGGGTGATCGCGAAATCGACCTGGGTTCGTTCAAGGCTGTTCCGCACGAGGATGACGGTGTTGACGATCACCATCGCGGTAGACGCGGCGACGACGAGGTTCATCGCGAGCAGTGCACGGAGCGGCGGGGTGCGCCAGAACACGCGCACGCCTCGAGTGAGCCGGTCGACGAACGGTGCGGCTGCGGTGGATCTCATCGCCGGGAGGGTGGTGGAGAGCACGAGTGTGGCCGAGCCGACGAAGCCGAGCGCTGTTCCCACGAACAGGGAGTGGTAGCTGATCACGGTCAGGAGCGCGGCCGCCAGGATGGGACTGAGCAGGGATTCCAGGTCGTAGGCCAGACGGGACAGCGACAACGCCCGCGTGTATTCGCTTTCCTTAGGAAGAACATCCGGGATCAGCGCCTGGAACGCGGGCGTGAAGGTCGCGGAAGCGGCCTGCAGCACGAAAATGAGAATGTAGATCTGCCAGGCCTCGGTGACGAACGGGAGCGAGATCGCAACCCCGACCCGGAGAACATCTGAGGACACCAGCAGCACCTTGCGGGGGACGTGGCTGGTGAGCGCGGACACGACCGGGGCGACGCCCACGTAGGCGAGCATCTTGATCGTCAAGGCGATGCCCAGGACGATGCCGGCGTCCCCGCCGGCCAGATCGAAGGCGAGCAGCCCCAGTGCGACGGTGAGCAGGCCGGTGCCAATCAGCGCCACAACCTGGGCGCTGAACAGTTTTCGGTAGGCGGTGTTCCGCAACACGTCACGCATGCGCGTCCACCTCAAGTTCTGTGCTGGCGGTGTCGTGCGGGTGCCGGTGGTGGGCCGGAACGCCATCGAGGGCGTGCTCGGCCTGGAAGATGGCGTCGGCGACAAGCTGGCGGGCGTGCTCGTTCGCGAGGCGATAGAACACCCGGGTTCCTTCGCGCCTGGTAGTCACGATGCGGGCGAGGCGCAGCTTCGCCAAATGCTGCGATACGGCGGCCTGGGACTTGTTGACGATTTTCGCCAGTTGGTTCACCGACAGTTCCGAGTCGCGCAACGCGAGTATGACCCGGATGCGCGTGGCGTCGGCGAGCATCGCGAAGACCTCCACGGCCAACTCCACATACTCACTTTCTGGGCCGAGCGTGCAACCATCCTCATATGCATTCATGCGCAGATTATTGCACACGGGCGAGCACGTTGCGGTGGCTGATACGGCCAAGCTACGAGTGTCCGCCTGTCGAGCCGGTCGATGAAGTTTCTGGCGTCTCCGCTGAATCGTTGGGCCGTGCCTGCGTGGAGGGTCCTGACATGCCCGGCGCCGAAGGGATGGTGTACACGGTCAGCGCTGCATTGATCAGACCGGTAATCGCGGTAATGGTCTACGGGTCCAGATGCGCGTCGATCGCCGCGTCGGTCGCGGCCCGCACGGCCACCCAGCCGATATGCGCGGACCTGAATCCTCGTGCCGTCCCGGCGGACGCGCGGGGGTTGTAGAGGAGCCGGATGCTGATCAACCCCAGGTCGGGGGCCACCCCGCGCGAGAGCGTGGCTTCGGCGTTCACGCTGCCGCTTCCAGTGCTGGGGCGGACTGCGCGGCTCCCAGCGCGGTTGTGCGGCTCAGCCGGCCCGCCCGGACGCCGTTGGCGATCACGACGATTTCGGCCAGTTCGTGGATCAGGACCACGGCGGCCAGGCCGAGCGTGCCGAATAGTGCCAGGGGAATGAGCACGGCGATCAGCAGCAGGGACAGGCCCACGTTCTGGAGCATGATGCTCCGGGTTCTCCGCGCGTGGTCGAGCACCTGGGGTAGGTGGTTCAGGTCCTCGCCCATCAGGGCGATGTCGGCTGTTTCGATGGCGACGTCGGAGCCCATGGCGCCCATGGCGATGCCGGTGTCGGCGGTTGCGAGGGCCGGCGCGTCGTTGACGCCGTCGCCGACCATGGCTGTGGGCTGGCGGGCTTTGAGGGTGCGGATGATTTCCGCTTTGTCCTCGGGGCGGAGGTCGGCGTGGACTTTGGTGATGCCCGCAGCCTTCCCCAAGGCGGTGGCGGTGATCAGGTTGTCGCCGGTGAGCATGACCGTGGTGTATCCGGATGCGCTCAGCCGGTCTATGACCTGCCGGGTTTCGGGACGCAGCTCGTCACGGACTGCGATGGCGCCGATGACCTGCCCATTGTCCTCGATGAGGACAGCGGTGGCGCCGGCCTGTTGCATCCGCTGGACGTCGGCGGCCAGGGGGCCGGCATCGATCCACCCCGGCCGGCCGAGACGTACACGTCGCCCGTCCACCCGGCCCTCCAGGCCGGCGCCGGGGACGGTATCCACGTCGGTGACAAACGCCCGGTCCGGAGCCGCGGCGAGAATGGCGTGGGCGAGGGGGTGTTCGCTGCGGGATTCCAGACCGGCCGCGAGGAAGAGGACATCGTCTTTGGAAGCGGATCCGGTGGTGGCGACATCGATCACGGCGGGTTTGTTGCGGGTGAGGGTTCCGGTCTTGTCCAGTGCGATGGTGCGGATCCGGCCGAGGGTTTCCAGGGCACCCCCGCCCTTGATGAGAACGCCCATGCGGCTGGCGGCGCCGACGGAGGCGACCACGGTGACCGGGACAGAGATGGCCAAGGCGCAGGGCGAGGCGGCGACCAGGACGACGAGCGCACGTTCGAACCACAGCAGTGGTTCGCCGACGATGAAGCCGAAGATGATGATCAGGACTGCAACGATCAGGATGCCCGGAACCAGCTTGCTGGCGATCGAGTCGGCCAACCGCTGACCGGGCCCCTTGCGGGACTGCTCAGCCTCCACGATCTGAACGACCCTGGCCACCGAGTTGTTCTCAGCGGTGCTGGTGACCTCAACTTCGAGCGGGCCTGTGCCGTTGATGGACCCGGCATAGACCTCGGTTCCCGGTCCCGCCTCGACGGGGACGGACTCTCCGGTGAGCGCAGAGGTGTCCAAAGACGTGCGGCCGATGATGATCCTCCCGTCGGTGGCTAGACGTTCCCCGGGCCGGACGACCATACGGTCGCCGGGGGCGAGTGCTGACAGGGCGACGGTGACCTCGGCGCCGTCGCGCAGGACGATCGCCTCAACCGGGACCAGGTCCAGCAGGGCGCGCAGACCTCGGCGGGTTTTCGCCAGGGAGTATTCCTCAAGCCCTTCCGAGATCGCGTAGAGGAATGCCAGCACGGCTGCTTCCTCGAACTGCCCGAGCGCGACCGCGCCGGCGGCGGCGATCGTCATCAGTGTACCGACCCCGATTTTGCCTTTGAGCAGTCGTCGGAGGGTGGACGGAACGAATGTCCAGGCGGCAATCAGAAGCGCCATGATTTCCAGTGGTAGCAGCAGCCCCTGGGGACCGCCGGTCAGCGAGACGATCCACGCGGCAAGGAGAAGTGCACCGGAGGCTGCCGCCGCCCGGATCTCGCTCACCTGCCAGAAACTGGCGGCCTCCTCCTCTTCGGATTCCTCGGTCCCGTTTTTCTCGTCGCTGCAACCGCAGGCAGCACTCATGGTGTGCGCTTCTTTGTCAGGGGGACGCCGGTACTGCCGGTGCCGTAGATCGGGCACAGGCTGACCGCGTTGCCGGTTGCGGCGAGTAGAACCTCGGCCTGGGCGAGCATGTCAATCAGCTCCGGACGGGACAGCGAGTAGTACACGCTGCGGCCCTGCATACGGCCTTCCACCAGGCCGCACTCACGCAGGCACGCAACGTGCGCCGAAACCGTGGATTGGGCGAGGCCCAGCTCGCCGGTAAGGTCACTGACCCGTACCTCGCCGCCGGCCATTCGCTTCACAATGCTCAACCGGGTTGGGTCACTGAGGGAGTGGAACAGCGCCGCCGCAGGATCGCGTTGCCCGCACCCATCGGACAGAACCGAAGATTTGATCGTCATTAAACGATGATAGCGCTCAAGGTGGATCCTTCTTCGCTCACCGCCGGGAGTCGGACATCGGCCCATCCGACGCGATGGTAAGGGCGTTGTACGTTTGCACGATGGCGGGACCCGTGCGTTGGATGGAGCGCCGGCAGATTGTGGACATCCGTTTTCTGGGCACCGTGATTGCCGTCAACTTCATCGTCGTTCCGGTGGTCGCGTTCGGCCTGTCACGATTCGTTGCCGGCGACCGGGCACTGCTCCTCGGTGCCCCGCTCGTGCTGCTGACTCCGTGTGTCGACTATGTGATCGTGTTCACCGGTCTGGCCGGCGGGGCACGTGAACGACTCCTGGCGGCCACACCTCTGCTGATGCTTCTGCAGATTGTTCTACTTCCCATTTACCTGCTGCTGTTCGCCGGCCCGGACACCGTCTCGATGATCGAGATTGAGCCGTTCCTCGAGGCGTTCCTCGTCTTGATCGTGATTCCCCTGCTGGCTGCGGTCACGGTTCAATGGGTTGGCCGTCGGCACCGGTTCGGCCGGGCAATCGAAGCCGTCATGCAGGTCCTTATGGTGCCGCTGATGATGGCCACCCTGGCGGTGGTGAGCGGATCCCAGATCGCGGCGGTGGGCACGCGGATCGCCTCGCTTCTGCTGGTGGTGCCGCTGTACATCGCGTTCCCGGTCATCATGGTCGTCGTCGGGTTGTCAGCGAGTCGACTCGCACGCCTGGAAGTGCCGGCGACCCGTGCGCTCGTCTTCAGCGGGTCCACCCGCAATTCCCGGGTGGTGCTCCCTCTGGCGCTTGCGCTACCGGAGTCCCTGTCCGTGGCCGCACTGGCCGTGGTTCCCCAGACGCTCGTGGAGCTGGTCGGCATGGTGATCCTCGTGCGTCTCGTACCTCGGCTCACCGGCCAGCGTCGAGCCGCCGACAAAATCGCACATCGATGACGGATGTGGCGGCGCATCCAGTGCCGCCTTCGGTCTATGAGAGGCCTTTCACTCTGTGTACGGCACGCGCGAGGATGTGACCGGAAACGCACCGAAAACCCCTTGGCGTGACCAGAGTAGGCCCGTATTCGTCCGTGCCAGCGCGTGCACTAGCCATATCAAAACCGCGGAAATCCGCGGCATTTTGCCCCTATTGCGGGTGGGCCGCACGGCCGAGATTACTATCAGTTGTTTGGGTTCGAGTCCAGGCACCTCAGCACTACCGTGAGTTTTCATGAAAACCTGAGATTTGCGTATTTCCAGTCACACTGTTCGCACCGGGGACACTCAATCGCTGTCGTCGGCATGGTGTCTGTGAACGACGTCAGGGCACTAGGGAAGACTCTTCCCATGACGAGTGGAGAGTGACATGGTGACTGCGCGCCGAGGAGTGCCGGAAGTTGATGCGATCGTGGTCGGCTCCGGGCCCAACGGCCTCGCCGCCGCGGTCACCCTCGCCCGGGCCGGACTCTCTGTGCGCGTCTACGAGAAGTCCGCCGGCGTCGGTGGCGGCGCCGCGACCGCGGAACTGACCTTGCCGGGCTTCCACCACGATGTCTGCTCCGCCGTGCACCCACTCGCGCTGGCTTCGGAGTTCTTTCAACGATTCGGGCTCGCGGATCGGATCGAACTGGCAGTTCCCGAGGTTTCTTACGGCCACCCGCTGCCGGGCGGCACCGCCGGCCTCGCCTACCGCAGCTTGACGCGCACCGTCGCCGAACTGGGCAGGGACGGCGCGGCCTGGAATCGGTTGTTTGCGCCCCTCGTGGCGCATGCCGAGCAGGTCGCTCAGTTCACCGGTGCGCAGCTCCTGCGACTGCCGAAGCATCCGGTCACCGCACTGCGCTTCGGCTTACGCTCCCTCGAACAGGGCAGCCCGCTCTGGGGCCTGCGCTTCTCGGGCGAAGCCGCGCCTGCCCTGTTCTCCGGCGTCAGCGCCCATACGATCAGGTCGATGCCGAGCATCGTCACAGCCGGTGCGGGCCTCACCCTCGCCACGTATGCGCACGCGGGCGGCTGGCCGATACCGGTCGGCGGCAGCGGCGCGATCGTGACCGCGCTGGTCGACGATCTGCTCGCTCACGGCGGTGAGATCGTCACGTCGACCGAGGTGCGGCGGCTGAGCGAACTGCCGCCGGCCCGCGTGGTAATGCTTGACCTGACGCCGCGTGCGCTCCTGCGACTCGCCGAGGGCGAGCTTCCCGGCGCCTACGCGCGACGGTTGCGCGCCTTCCGGTACGGAAACGGCGTCGCCAAGGTCGACTTCGCGCTTTCGGGTCCGGTGCCCTGGCAGGCTGCCGGGGTGCGGGCGGCTGGCACCGTGCACGTGGGCGGCACTCGGGCTCAGATCCGGCGAGCCGAGAACACCGTTGCGCGCGGCGGACACGCCGAGGAGCCGTATGTTCTCGTGTCCCAGCCCAGCGGCACCGACCCCAGTCGCGCACCGGCCGGTCAGCACACTCTTTGGGCGTACACCCATGTTCCGCGCGGCTCAACCATCGACCAGACCGAAGCGATCGTGCGCCAGATCGAGCGCTATGCCCCGGGTTTCCGTGACACGATCCTGGCCAGCGCCGGTCGCACCGCGACGGAGATGGAACAGCTCAATCCCAACTACGTCGGCGGTGACATCTCGGCCGGCGAGGTGAGTCTGACCCAACTCGTGCGCCGCCCGGTACTGTCCACTGACCCTTGGCGCACCCCCCTGAGCGGCGTGTACCTGTGCTCGTCGTCCACACCGCCGGGCCCCGGCGTGCACGGCCTGGCCGGCTGGTACGCGGCCCTGAGCGCTCTTCGACACGACCTCGGGGTGCGCACAGCCCCCGATCTTTCCCCGACTAACCAGAAATAGGTGACACAGTGGCCGTGAACTACCGCACCATGAGCTGTCCGCCCGAGAACGTCTTCGCCGTCCTCGCTGACGTCTGGCTGTACCCGAGCTGAGTCGTCGGAGCCTCCCGCATGCGGGCTGTCGACGCGGCCTGGCCGACAGCCGGAAGCTCCATCCATCACTCGGTGGGCGTCTGGCCGGCTCTGATCGACGACTCCACCTCTGCTTTGGAGTGGGAATCACCTAGGCACGCGCTGTTCACGGCCAGTGGCTGGCCGATCGGGGAGTCCCACGTGGCCCTCGATGTGAAGGCACGAGGTGGCGGATGCGTCGTGCGCATCACCGAGGACGCCACCGCCGGCCCCGGCCGGTTCGTGCCCTCCTTCCTTAGCGACCCGGCCATCAGTATGCGAAACGTGGAGACTTTGCGCCGACTCGCTTTCCTGGCCGAGGGCGGTGCCGGGAGGGGCCCGAGAGCGCTCACCGACGCGTGACCACCCCCGGGACCGCGGCCATGATTGAGATGACCTAGTCCCAGTCCCAGCACGCTGGAGCGCACAGGAACAGCCGGGTCACGGGTGACCTCGGCCAGCAGATCACCCAATGAGGTGTCTGCGGCATGTCGCTCGGATGGGACGGGCCAACATATTATTGACGGCACTGCCGCGGCCGCGGTGAAGAGAGTCGTGCCGTTCCATATGCACCTGGAAGGACCACAATGTCAAACGTCATCAATCATCTGCCGGCGTAGTCCCGTATGAGCGCAGGGAACCCGAAAAAGTGACCATCCCGAATCGTTTAGACGCCGATGAGTACGACCGGCCTCGACACAAGAAGTCCGACTCCGGGCCCGATCCCGCCGCGCAATCGGGGAAGTAGATCGTGTTCCTTCTCTTCGGCACGCGTGCGCATCGTGCCGTGATAAACGTTGTCTCGTTTGTGTGCGGATATTGTGGGATTCTGGCCCAGCAGCGGGTGGTGAAAAAGTCGACGAAGCTTACGCTGTTCTTAGTGCCATTGTTTCCCCTTGCCAAGTCGTACGCCAACGAGTGCACCAACTGCGGTGGCACCACACGACTCACCGCCACCCAGGTTCGGCACTCATTGGATTGGGCGACATCACGGGCCGCAGAAGACTAGGAAAGTTCAAAACAGCAAAGAGTTGTCTGCCCTGAGCCCGTGCCGCTGCGCACTGGCGTCGACGGACAGGCCTGGTTCGGAGAGCAACGCCCGAAGTCCTCCGGGAAATGGTTCGATTGAGTCGACCGCGTTGTCCTCAACGACCGTCTCATCGACACCCAGCAAAGTCCGCCATAAAGTTAGAGACCGCACGCCGTTTTCCTGCCCCTTGAGTTTCTGTTCCTAGACAGTCAGAAACCTAGACAGGAAGCGGCGTGCGGCCGTTAAGGCGCTCCGCAACACCCACGGATGAAGCAGGAGAGCCAAAATCTCCGTCGAATTCGTTCAGGACGGAGTCGTCCATCCGTGAAACCGTCACCGCCGAAAGCAATTGGTGCGCACTCCTCTCACACCACCGCAAGCGCGCGTGAACATCCATAGGGACGATTTCTGTCATCCGACGACTCTCAGGATCAGTCCGGTCGGGCGTCTAGGATCGAAAGTCCACGACGTCCTGGAGGAATCTTATGAAGTGCCCTAATGACTCAACCACCCTCGTGATGAGCGAACGCAGTGGCGTGGAAATCGACTACTGCCCCGAATGCCGCGGCGTGTGGCTGGACCGCGGCGAACTCGACAAGATCCTCGACCGCGTGGAAAAGGAAGCCGCCCAGGCGGCGCCGGTCCCGCCGGTCGCCGGGACACCGGTTCAGCCGTATCCGGACACCCGCAACCGCGCGCAGTACGGCGAGCGCGACCGGAGTTATGACGACCGAGACCGTGGCTACGACAACCGTGACGGGTACCGTCCCAAGAAAAAGGAGAACTGGCTCGGCGAACTCTTCGGTTAGACGTGCGCGGGCTCACCCGCTCACGGCTCGGCGTCTCTATTTGTGAGCAACCTCCCAGCGGGATTCCGAGCCGACTGTCAGAGCCCCGGCGTAGCATCAGGGTATGAACCGCTTCGGAACAGGTCGTTGATCATGTCACGCAATTCAGCCAAGTGGCTTCCCGCCATCGTCGTTCCGGTTGTCATCGTCGCCGGTGTGATTGCTGTACCTCTGCAGGCCGGTGCAACCGTCGATTTGCCCGACAAAACGCCCGAGCAAGTGCTACTCATGGTCAGTGACAGCACGATCAGCGCCTTCTCCGGCACCGTCGAGAAAACAGCCGAGCTGGGACTACCCGACATCGACCTGAGCGCTGGCATGTCCGAGTCCATGAGCGACTCGATGGCCGAGTCCGCACCGGAAGGTACGACCGAACCGGGGGCGGCGGCCACCGGAGCGCTCGCCTCCGTGATGGAACTTTTCAGCGGCTCGCACACGGCCCGCATTTACGTGGACGGCAGCGACTCCGACGGCCCCGCGAAAGCCCGCGTGCAGATCCAGGACCGCATGGCCGAACGCAACGTGGTGAGCAACGGCACGGATGTCTGGACCTACGACTCCGAGACCAACACCGCCAGCCACCTGAATATCCCCGCCGACGCCCGGGCCATCGCGGGGGCGAAGTTCGCCGAAATAGTTGACTCTGCCCCGGCCGGCCTGTCGACGCCCTCGCAGGTTGCCGAGCGCTTTCTGAGCGAGATCGACCCGAGCACCACCGTCTCGGTCGGCACCGACGGCACCGTGGCCGGTCGCACAGCCTACGAGCTGGTGCTCACCCCCAAGACCACACGGACCCTGGTCGAATCGGTGTCGATCTCGGTCGACTCTGAGACGGGGGTGCCGCTGCAAGTCACCGTGCGCGCCGACAGCCAGGAAGACCCGGCTTTTCAGGTCGGCTTCACCGCCGTCGACTTCAGCACCCCGTCCGCCGATTTGTTCGACTTCAGCCCGCCAGCCGGCACCACCGTCGAAGAGGTCGCCCTTCCGGTCATGCCCGAGATGACCGAGATGCCCGCCGACCAGGCCAAGCCTGAGATTCCGGCTGAGAAGCTTCCCCTCGTGACGGGAAGCGGCTGGGACGCCATCGTCGAGGTGCCCGCGGCATCCGTTCCGTCCGAACTCAACGCCAACCCGCTCATGTCGGAACTGGCGACCGCGGTCGACGGAGGGCGACTATTCTCGACAGCCCTGGTCAACGTGTTCCTGGCCGATGACGGCCGTGTCTTCGCCGGATCCGTTCCGGTGGAGATGCTCCAGGCCGCCGCCCAGTGATCACGACACAGTGACAGCCGCAACCCCGGCTCCCGATCTCGCGATCGAGAGCCGGGGTCTCACCAAGCGCTTCGGCGAGCAGATCGCAGTGAACGAGATCGACCTGGCTGTCCCGCGCGGAGCGGTCTTCGGATTCCTCGGGCCGAACGGCTCCGGTAAGACCACCAGCATCCGCATGCTGCTCGGCCTAACCCAGGCCAGCAGTGGGCAGATCAGCGTGCTGGGGCAGAGCATGCCCGACAGTCTGCACGCGGTGCTACCGCGCGTGGGCGCCCTCGTGGAGGGACCGGCGTTCTACCCATTCCTCTCCGGAGCCGCCAACCTGCGCCGGCTCGACACCGCCGACCGCAACGCGCCGTCTGGCACGCGAGGCGCCCGGGTCGAGCAGGCACTGGCGCGCGTGGGCCTGACCCACGCCGCCGGCAAGAAGGTAGCTGCCTACTCGCTGGGCATGAAGCAGCGCCTCGGCATCGCCAACGCGCTTCTGCAGCCGCGGGAACTGCTCGTGCTCGACGAACCCACAAACGGGCTCGACCCGCAGGGCACCCGCGAGGTGCGCAGCCTGGTGCGGTCGCTCGCGGCCGAGGGCACCACGGTCTTCGTCTCGAGCCATTTGCTCGCCGAGGTGGAGCAGATGTGCACTCACGCCGCGGTGATGAGCGGCGGCAACCTCGTGGCCCAGGGCACGCTGGCCGACCTGCGCCACGTGGGCCAGACGCGGGTCCGCGTGCGCACACCGGATGCCGCCGCGGCCGCAGCCGTGCTGACCGGCCTCGGTCTGGCACCCGTGCACAGCGACGTGCCCGAGCAGGACCCCTGGATCGCGGCTCCGCTGCCCCGAGAAATGTCGGTCGACCTGACCGGGCAGCCGGAGTCCATCGTCACGGCTCTCGTCGCCGGTGGCGTGCGCGTGCGCGGTTTTCTGATCGAGGAATCCAGCCTGGAAGAACGTTTCGTGGCCCTGACCGGAGAAGGTTTCGATGTCCTCCAATAGCGTGGCGAGCTCGAAGGTGTCGGGCAACGGCGTTCCGAGCCGGCGCCGATCAGCCGGACCGGCCCTGCTCGGCTCCGAGTTAACGGTGCTGTTCCGCCGCCGCCGCACCTGGGCGATGCTGGTCGCCATCGCTCTCATCCCCATCCTGCTCGCCGTCGCCGTGCGGCTTTCGTCGGAGACCTTGGCACCGGGAGAGGGCCCGCCCTTCCTGGACCGGGTCACCCAGAACGGCCTGTTCGTGGCGTTCACCGCCATGATCGTGGCCATCCCGTTGTTCCTTCCGCTCACCATCGGCGTCGTCGCCGGCGACACCATCGCGGGGGAGGCCGGGCAGGGCACCCTGCGCTACCTGCTCGTGGCCCCGGCCGGGCGTTTGCGCCTGCTACTCGTCAAGTACGCCGGCGTCGCCGTGTTCTGCCTGGCCGCGACGTTGACCCTTGCGGTGGCCGGGACCCTGATCGGGGCCGCACTGTTCCCGGTCGGGCCGGTGACACTGCTTTCGGGCGATGTGATCAGCGTGCCGGAATCGCTGCTGCGCTCCGGGCTGATCTCGCTCTACGTGACAGTCTCGCTGCTCGGCTTTGCGGCGATCGGGTTGTTCATCTCCACCCTCACCGATGTTCCCGTGGGGGCGATGGCCGCCACGGTCGTGGTGTCGGTCGTCGTGCAGATCCTCGACGTGCTCCCGCAACTGTCGTGGCTGGATCCGTGGCTCTTCAGCCACTACTGGCTGGGCTTCGCCGACCTGTTGCGGCAGCCCATGGACCTGGGCTCGTTCGGCGACAACGTGCTCCTGCAACTGGGCTACATCGCCGTGTTCGGTGCCCTGGCCTACGGCCGGTTCTCCACCAAAGACATCTTGTCCTGACCCTTCGTCCGGTTGGGACCACCACGCCCGAACAGCCGACGACGTTTGGCCCGCGGATGCTCGACATCTGTCGATCAGGTCTGGCCCGCGGCCGCGGGGTGCGGGCTGGGGTGCGCCTCGGCTGCCACCCGGGTTCGGGGGACGCCCGCCCGAGGACGTAGCGTTGCTACTTCAGAACCCGAGTCGGGCCGCTTCACAACCGTGAGGCCCCAACGGGTTGACACGGTCGTCCTCTAGGTGGCTGTGTCTGCGCCGTTTTGAGGAAGAAGCCCCATGCCTGAACGCACCACCGCGGTACCCGGAACCTCACGTACCGGGGCCGCAGCCCGAGACTCGCACGCGGATCCGAGCCTTGCTCGCTCGTTGAGTCGGCGGCACATCCAGATGCTCGCCATCGGCGGCACGATCGGAACCGGGCTGTTCATGGGCGCCGGCAAGACCATCTCCCTCGCCGGGCCGGCCGTGATCTTCGTCTACATGATCATCGGCTTCATGCTTTTCTTCGTGATGCGGGCCATGGGCGAGATCCTGCTGTCCAACCTGGACTACAAGTCGTTCAGCGACTTTGCCGGTGACCTGCTCGGCCCGTGGGCGAGCTTCTTCACCGGCTGGTCGTATTGGGCGTTCTGGGTGATCACCGGCGTCGCCGACATCGTGGCCATCTCCGGCTACGTCGACGTGCTGGCACCGGGCACGCCGCTGTGGATCCCCGCGCTGCTCACTCCGGTTGCGCTGATCCTGCTCAACCTGCCGAGCGTCAAGGCGTTCGGTGAAGCCGAGTTCTGGTTTGCGCTGATCAAGGTCGTCGCCATCGTGGCCCTGATCGGAACCGGCCTGGTAATGATCATTACGCACTTCACCTCCCCGTCGGGTGCCGTGGCCGGCTTCGAGAACATCTGGAACGACGGCGGGATGTTCCCGCACGGCGTCGCCGGCTTCGTGCTCGGCTTCCAGATCGCCATCTTCGCCTTCGCCGGAATCGAGCTTGTCGGCACCGCGGCCGCGGAGACGAGGGACCCGGAGAAGAACTTGCCCCGGGCCATCAACACCATTCCGCTGCGGCTGCTGCTCTTCTACGTGGGTGCCCTGGTGATCATCATGTCGGTCAACCCGTGGCGCACCATCGACCAAGGCAGCAGCCCTTTCATCGGCATGTTCGCCCTCGCCGGGCTGGGGGTCGCGGCCATCGTCGTCAACCTGGTCGTGCTCACCTCCGCCGCCTCGAGTGCCAACTCCGGCATCTACTCGACCTCCCGGATGGTCTACGGCCTCGCGCAGGACGGCAATGCCCCGAAGACCTTCGGCACGCTGAGCAGCCGCAAGGTGCCGAGGAACGCCCTGCTGTTCTCCTGCATATTCCTGCTGGCCGGGCTGGTGCTGCTGTACACGGGTGATTCCTTCATGGGCGCTTTCACGCTTGTCACCTCGGTGGCATCTGTGCTGACGATGTTCGTCTGGTCCATCATCATGGTCAGCTACCTCGCCTTCCTGCGCCGCCGTCCCGACCTGCACGCCGCCTCGAAATACAGGATGCCGGGCGCTCGGTTCATGCCCTGGGTCGTGCTGGCGTTCTTCGCCTTCATGCTCTGGGCCCTGGGCCAGGCTGACGACACGCGCCTCGCGCTGGTCGTGGCCCCGGTCTGGTTTCTGGCCCTCGGCGCCGCGTGGTACGTCAACCGCAAGGCGCCGCTGCAGCAGGCCCGGATCGTGGAGTGGAAGGCCGACGTTCAAGCAGAGAAGGCCACGCTCGTCCGGCGCTAGATCCGCGGCCGCCGCGACCAGCGGTCTGCCTTCATCGCGAGGTGCAGTTCCAGCCGCACCTGGCCGCCCAGCGGGTCAGCGCCGATCAGGGTGCGGATCTTCGCCAGCCGGTTGTAGATGCTGCTGCGGTGCAGGTGCAGGGCCGCCGCGACATCCTGAACCGACCCGTCGGTGTCGTAGAGCAGTTCCAGCATCGGAAGCAACTCGTGGTTGTCGTCGAAGTCCCGCAGCTCGGCGAAGTAGACCGATTCCACGGGGGAAAGGTTGCGGCTGCTGGCCGCGAGGAACTGGTAGACGCCGATCTGGCGGAAATCGGCGATGGTGCCCAACCGGGCGTCGACGGCGGCGGCCTGCACCGCTTTGCGGGACTGGATGTAGGCATCCGGGAACCGTCTGAGATCGGTGAACACCTCGCTGAAGCCCATCAGGTCGGGACGCTCGGGGGTGCCGCCACGCCGGGCGAGTTCGGACCGATAGCGGTGAAGCATCTCGGTGTGTGCCACCTTGCCCGGTGAATCGCGCAGCAGCACAACCGCGTGGGTCTCGGTGCCGGCGCTGAACCGGGCCGCGTCGATGCCGACCGTGGCGTGCAGCGCCGAGATCCGCTGGAGCAGAACGCCGGCGGCGAAATCGGGCGTGGCCTCGCCGCCGTCGGCCTGCTCGACGGGGCGGGGCATCAGGGTGGCGAGATGCCACGGTCCGGTCCCATGAATCTGCGGCCAGCCCGCGATCTCCTCGATGGCGGATGTCTCCGCGTGGCAGGCCGCGAGGAATAGGGCCTCACGTTGCCGGCGGTGCTCGGATTCGGCGGTGTTGGTGTCGAGCAGGGTCTCGGCCAGCCGGTCCAGCTGGCCGCGCACAGCGGGCAGCTCACGGAGGATCGCCTCCGGGGATTCGTCGTGCGACCCCTGCATCGCCCACAGGTAGCCGACCCGGAACCCCCGCACCATCAGCGGCACACAGACGCGGCCGAGCATGCCCAGCGCGGCGTTGGCGGGAACGGCGACGGGACGGACCGCTGTGCTGATTCCGTGCTGCAACTGCCAAGCGCTGACGTCGGCGGGCACCTTCTTGCTCAACAGGAAATTGACACGCACGCTGTCGGCGAGCGGCTGGTCCCTGCTGTACGCCAGCAGGCCTCCGTCGAGGTCCTCGAGCGAGAGGGCGCGGTCCAGGCCGGCCGCGAGGTGTTCGACCAGGTCTTCGATTTCCGCGGTTCTCATTGGCTCAATGCTAGGGGGCCGGAGCAGGCCGGAAACGGACATCAGGCGACGCTTGCCGGGTTGACGCGCGACAACTGTCGAGTGACAAAGCGGTTCCCCGTTTCGGTGACCGGTGCGGTCCGGAGCGAAGCCGACCGTGATCACCAGGAAAACCCCTGAACACGAGGCTTATTTATGCTGCGGTGGAGCCGTTGTCGGCATCGGTCTCCGCCGCTGGAGCGCAGGGCCGACGGCGGCGTGCGGCTCGGGCCGAATTGGTGGATTTAGTCTTGACCCCGCTGCGGTTCACCGTCGAAAGTGGCGCCGCAGCCACCTGTCACAAGTTCAACGAAGCAGTACTGAGCAACGGAGTCGGCCATGATCATCGGTGTACCCAAGGAAATCAAGAACAACGAATTCCGCGTAGCCATCACAGCCTCGGGCGTGCACGAGTTCCTGGCCGCCGGCCACACCGTGTTGGTCGAAAAGGGTGCCGGCCTCGGATCGCACATCACCGACGACGAGTACCACGTGGCCGGCGCCGAGCTGGTCGACTCCGCCGACGAGATCTGGGCCCGCGCCGACATGGTGATGAAGGTTAAGGAACCGGTCGCTTCCGAGTACCACCGCTTCCGCGAGGGTCTGATCCTCTTCACCTACCTGCACCTGGCCGCCGAGCCTGACCTCACCCGCGCCCTGACCGAAGCCGGCGTCACCGCCATCGCCTACGAGACGGTGCAGACCGCCAACCGCGCGCTGCCGCTGCTGGCCCCGATGAGCGAGGTGGCCGGCCGACTGGCCGTGCAGGTCGGCGCGCAGTCCCTGATGGCCCCGGCCGGCGGCAAGGGCGTGCTGCTCGGCGGCGTGCCCGGGGTGCGCCCCGCGAAGGTCGTCGTGCTGGGCGCCGGCGTCGCCGGCACCAACGCGGCCGCCATGGCAATGGGCCTCGGCGCCGACGTCACGATCCTCGACATCAACATCGACCGGCTGCGCCAGCTCGACGCGCAGTACCAGGGTCGGCTGAAAACTGTCGCGTCCAACTCCTACGAGATCGAGAATGCCGTGACGGATGCCGACCTGGTCATCGGCTCCGTGCTGATCCCGGGCGCCAAGGCCCCGAAGCTGGTCACCAACGCCCTCGTGGCGCGCATGAAGTCCGGCTCCGTGCTGGTCGACATTGCCGTGGACCAGGGCGGCTGCTTCGAGGACACCCACGCGACCACGCACGAAAACCCGACCTACCGCGTTCACAACTCGATCTTTTACTGCGTCGCCAACATGCCCGGCGCCGTGCCGAACACGTCGACCTACGCGCTGACCAACGTCACCCTGCGGTACGCCCTCTCACTGGCCAACCTCGGCGTGAAGGCGGCGCTCGAGCGCGATGACGCCTTGGCCCTCGGCCTGAACGTCGCCGCCGGAGCGGTCACGAACCGTTCCGTGTCCGAAGCCCACGGCCTGCCGCTGGCCGACTGGCGCGAGCTCGTCACCGCGTAGCGCCGCGAGCGCTCCTGGCCTGCCGCCGGTCGAGCAACCGGTGGTCGGGCTCGTCGAGAAGCGGCGACCCGACGTCCGGAGGCTCCCGTTCGGCGCTCGAGCTCGTCGAGACCCGGTGCGCCACCCCGCGCTAACTTCGGAGATTTTCGCAACACGCCGCTCAGCCGGGCGCGAAAACCGGGGTTTCCCGAAAATCTCCGGGATTACGTCACGATGGATGCCCGTTTGCGACGCTGCGGCGCCCGTTAGCGGGGCGCCGGAACAGCCGTCTCCGTCAGGCGCTGCACCAGGGCGAGGGAGTGGTGCAGTAACTCGCCGGGGCTGCCGGTGAAGCCGCCGGAGAACCACTTCCGCATCGAGTAGCGCATGACACTGCCCGCGAGGGCGACGACCATTCTGGCCTCGTCGGCCAGATCGGGGGTGCCCGTCTCGGTGCGCCCCTGGGCGTGGAAGCGGTCGAGGACCAGCTGCACCAGATGCTCCTCCAGCTCCGCGATGCGGGACGTCTCCCCGGTGAGGAGTTCCGGGGTGCGCTCGATCAGCATCCTACGGTTACGGAGGAGTTCCGTGTCGGGGGAGTGGTCGGCCACGGCGGCAGCGATCATTTCGACGAGGTCGCCCAGCACGTCCCGGCCGGTGCCGTGCAGGAACGCCTGGTGCTCGGCATCCGTCGGCTGAGGCGGCGCACCGCCGAGGAACGCGCCGTCCTTCGTGCCGAAGTAGTTGAAGAAGGTGCGCGGCGAGACCACGGCCGCCTCGCAGATCATGTCGACCGTCACCCGGTCGTAGCCGTGCTCGAGGGCCAGCGAGATGGCGGCCCGCTCCAGCGCCGACTGGGTGGCCGCGCGCTTGCGGGCGCGCAGCCCCAGGTCGGCGGCGGGGCCGGCCGGACCGGGGCCGTTCGGGCCCGCACCGCTCTGGCCCGTGCTACTCATACCGCAGGGCGTCGATCGGGTTCTGCCGCGCCGCGGCCCGGGCGGGCAGGGTACCGGCCAGGAAGGCGATCAACATGACGACGCCGATGATGATGGCGATCGAACTCGGCGCGAACTGCACGACCTGAAGTCCGGGCAGGTTCTCGAACACGGTCGTAGCAAGGATGTTGCTGATCACCGAACCGACGCCCACCGCAACGAGCGCGCCCAGGGCGCTGCCCAGGAAGCCGATGAAGACGGCCTCGGTGCTGAACAGGGCGTAGACACGGCCGCCGTTCATGCCCATAGCCTTCATCAGCCCGATCTCCCGGGTGCGTTCCTGCACGCTCATCAGCAGCGTGTTGATGATGCCGAAGCCGGCGGCGATCAGCGCGATCACGGCGAAGGCGTTGAGCACGCCGATGATGACGTTGATCACGGTTTCGAACGAGCCGATCTGGTCCGCGACGGTCTGCGAGGCGTAGCCCTGGTCGGCGAGGTCGGCCTTGATCGCGACGATCTCCTCGTCGGAGGCGTCCAGGTCGAACCGGGCGGTCGCGCTGGCGTAGCTCTGTGGTGCCCCGGCGGGGGTGCCGGCGAGTTCGACGTCGTGCAGCCGGTCGGTCAGCGGCTGGTTGAGGCCGGCCCCAGCGCCAAGGATGGTCTCGTTCTGCACGCCGACGATGGTGGCCGGAACCTGCTGCGGGGTGCCCGCGAAATCAGTGATGCCGATGGAGACGGTCTGGCCGATGGCCGACTCCGGGGTACTGAAGCCCAGCGCGTCGAGGTAGGTGGTCGGCAGCAGAAGCTGGTCGGTGGCGCTCTCGTTGTCCAGTTGAGCCCCGGCCGCCAGGTCGGCCGTGGTGAGGGTGGCGGCCGCGTTCACGGTCAGCTCGAACTTTCCGCTGCCGTCGTACTCGATGAAGTCGGGCGTCACCTGCACCGCCGGGTCGACGCCGAGGATGCCGCTGGTGGCCTTGATCGTGTCGAGATCGGCGTCGGTGAGCGCCTGGATGGTGCTGCCAGGGCGCGAGCCGTTGCCCAGGCTGATCGTGGTGGCCTTCTCCGGGTCATACGCGGCCGGTCCGTCGCTCTCCGTCGCCGCGGCGTCGTCGGTCTTGGAGACCGTGAGAACATCCGCCGCACCGATCGCCGAGACCTGGCTGTTGATGTAGCTCGTCACCCCGGTGCCGATGCCGCTGGTGATGGTGAGCGTGAACGCGCCGATGAAGATGGCGATGACGGTCAGGCCGGTGCGGAGCTTGCTGCGAAAACTGTTCGCGATCGCGGTTGTGATGATGTCGACGAATTTCATGCGCGCGCTCCCTCGGGCTTCGAGATGGCTTCAGGAGATCTGGTGACGTCCTCGATCCCGTCCCGGATGAAGATCTGGCGGTCGCAGCGGGCAGCGAGATCGATGTCGTGGGTGACGATGATGAGCGTGATGCCCTTGTCCTTATTGAGGGAGAAGAGGATGTCCTCGACGACGGCTCCGGTGGCCGTGTCGAGGTTGCCGGTCGGTTCGTCCGCGAAGATCACCTTCGGGTTGTTGACCAGGGCCCGGGCGATGACGGCGCGCTGCTTCTGCCCGCCGGAGAGGTTCATGGCCTTGTTCTTCGCCTTGTCGGCCAGCTCCAACTGCTCCAAGGCCTTCATTCCGCGCGCCCTGCGCGCCTGCGGGCTGACCCCGGCTATCTTCAGGGGGAGCACGACATTCTCGAGCACACTCGCATTGGCGGTGAGGAAGAACTGCTGGAAGACGAACCCGAAGTCCTGGTTACGAAGCCGGTTCACCTCCTTGCCCTTGAGCTTCTTCGCATCCGTTCCCTCGACCAGCAGCGCGCCGCTGTCCGGGTCGTCCAGCAGCGCCAACAGGTGCATGAGCGTGGACTTGCCGGACCCGCTCTTGCCGACGATGGCGACGGATTCACCGGCGCGGATGTCGACGGAGACTCCCTTGAGCGCGTCGAAACGGTTCGCCCCGCTCCCATAGGACTTGCCGATGTTCTGGGCCGAGAGAACGGGAACAGTCATAGGGGCAGCATCCTTCGGGGGAGACGTCATCGGGTCGCACTTGTGCAGAGCCATCAAAATTACAGTAGCTGCACCGATGCCCCGTCAGCTGGGTGCGCCCTGTGCAGGGGCGGTGCATCCCCTTCTTTGGTTTTGGGCCGGACAAAGCGGGGCCCGGATCAGTGGATCCAGGCCCCGCGGCCTATCGGTTCTCGGTCAGCGCCCCATTCTCAGGCGGCGGATCAGCCAGACGGTTGCCCCTGCCAGGACCAATCCGATCAGGACCATGATCCCGGGAGCCGCGCGATTGAAGCTCAGCGTCTCGGCGCCATCGGCCAGCTTGCCTGAACCCGCGGCCACCTTGGCATAGCCGGCGCTCAGCTCGGCGGTGCCGGCGGCGAGCGTGTTCGCACCGTCGAGGAGCGTCCCGGATCCGTCCGACACCTTCTCGGTGCCTTCGGCCAGGGCAGTGGACCCGGTTTCGAGCGCAGTGGTGCCGGCGACCAGCGTGGACGCCCCCGCCGCGAGGGTCTGCGTGCCGTCGGTCAATGACCCGGCGCCGACCGAGATGCGGGTTGCGCCGTCGGCGAGACTCACAGCGCCAGTTGCCAGGGTCGTCGCTCCCGTGAACAACGACGAGGCGCCGGCGGCTACTCGGCTGGTGCCGCCCTGGAGGGAGCTTGCACCGGTGGAAACCGCGCTGGTGCCGGCCGCAACCCGTTCGGAACCGGCGGTGAGGGCCTGCGTACCGACCTGGAGTTCCGAGGCCCCCGTCGCGACGGCACCTGTCCCCGCGGCCACCGCGGCAGCTCCGCCGGACACCTGGGCCGCGCCGGCGGCGAGGGTTGTGAGCCCGTCGCGCAGTTCTGCGGATCTCGTCTGGAGCACCGCAGTGCCCTCGCTCAGGGGCGTCAATCCGTCGCGGAGGACGGCCGAACCGTCCCGAAGGGCAACAGCCCCGGACTCAACCCCCGTGGTGCCCGTGTGCAGGCTGGAGGCGGCGGAGCTCAGCCCCTGGAGAGTGGCCAGAAGGGCGTCCGGGGTGATCGTGTCCGCCTCGACCTGGTCGGCCAGGGTGGCGAGGGCGGCATCCAGCCTCGTGGCGCCCGCAGCGACGCTGCGGGCTCCGTCGCTGAGCTCGGTCGCCCCCAGCGCGAGGGCCTCGGCGCCGCGCCGGGCCTGGTTCGTGCCCTGGGCGGCGGATGCCGTTCCAACGACGAGCAGGACCGAGCCGTCGCGAGCCGTCCTGGCGCCGAGGGCAGCCTGGCCGGCGCCGGTGGCCAGGGTTGCCGCACCCGCGGCAACCTGCGTTGCGCCGGCGGAGACCTTCATGGCGCCGGTCCCTGTCGTGGCGACGCCGGCGGCGAGAGTCGCCGCACCGGTCGCAGCAGCTCCGGCACCGGCGGCGAGAGCGCTCGCTCCGCTGGCGGCGGTGGCGGCGCCGGCGGACAGCGTCTCCGCACCCCGTGCGGCCGATTCGGCGCCGAGCACCAGCCTGGTGCTGCCGCTGACGCTCGTGAGTGCTCCGTCGAGGAGGGTGCCGGCGCCGGCCGAAGCGTTCGCCGCACCTGTCGCCAGGCTGATGGCGCCCGTGTTGGCCCGGGTCGCCCCAGCCTGGAGGTCGGTCGCACCGGCGGCCGCGGCGGCCGCGCCCTCCGACAGCGTTTCGGCGCCCACGGCGAGTTGTGCCGCGCCGCCGGTGACTTTCAGGGAGCCGGTTTCCACCGTGACGGCTCCGGTGGAGAGTTCTCCGGCGCCGCTGGCCAGCCGCCCGGTGGTCAGGAAGAAGAACGTCAGCAGCATGACCAGCATGAGGCTGAGCCCGGCCACAGTGGAGCGAATGCCAATGGTGCCTGGGCGGGATAGTGCACGGTCAGATCTCGTCATTGAGGCTCCTTGAAAGACGTGAGCAGGCATGCGGGCATGCCGGAACTCACATGGTGTGGTGTGCGGTGCGCGGTCAGACTCCGACGTCACGGCCGGTGGTTCACGGCCGTGCGGCACGGTGGCGCGCCGGAGTGACACGACCGTAGCAGTGGGGAGAGGCCACGAACCGAAGCCCGGAAAAGTTCAGGGCCAGGGCTAACGCATTCCGCGCTGACTATATATCGTTTGTGGGATTCCTACAGGGCTACCCCCCGAAAGGAGCGTCAAACATCACAGGTCAAGGGACTCGTTCGGCTCGAGCGGGAAGAACTCGCCGCCGTTCTGCTCGGTGGCCCAGTGAATCCGGGCGTTGGACAGTTCCTTGCCACCCCGGGAGAGTCCCATTTCGTGGGTGGGGAAGGTGCGGCGCGGCTCAAGGGCCAGCACGTAGTCCATCACCTCGCTGATCTTGAGCCAGGGCGCGCCGGCCGGAACGGCGAGGGTCTGCACTGTCACGCCTTCCGGAATCGCAAACGAGTCACCGCCGTAGTAGAGCTCCTCGTCGACGAGTACGCCGAGGTTGTCGATCACCGGGATCGTTTTGTGGATGATAGCGTGCGTGCCGCCGAAGAAGCGCAGCCGAAACGGCCCGGCCTGCACGGTGTCGCCCGCGCTGACGACGGTCACGGGATAGCCGGCGGCGGCGGCCGCGACCCCGGCCGGGGCAAAGATCGCCACGTCGGGGTTCAGGGCGATGATGCGGTCCAGCTGTTCCGGGGTCCAGTGGTCGGGGTGCTCGTGGGTGAGCACGACGGCGACGGCCCGGGCGGTGTCGGTGAGCGGGCTCGTGAACGAGCCGGGATCGATGAATAACTTCTGGCCGGCCTTGTCAAGAATCAAAGCCGCGTGCTCGAGTTTCGTCAGTTTCATGGATTGAGCTAATACCCAATCCCAGAGCGCTGCAAGCTGAGACCATACATGGAGCGGTGCCTCCATGTCTTCACCTCGTCGTCGCCATCAACGCCGCCGCCGCTTTCGGTCGCCGCAGGGACGTCGGCCCTCGGGTTGCCCAGGCCCTGGTCGCGGCCGGCCACCAGGTGACCAGTCTGAGCGCCCCCAGCTTCGACGCGCTTCGCCGCGACGTCCAGGGCGCGCTGGTGTCGCGGGTCGACGCGCTCGTGGTCGTCGGCGGCGACGGGATGGTCAGCCTTGGCACCAACCTCCTGGCTGGCACGAGTCGACCCCTGGCCATTGTGCCGTGCGGCACGGGCAACGACCTCGCGCGCGGGCTGGGGATCCCGGTCGACGACACGGATGCCGCCATCCGTCACCTGCTCGATGCCCTCACCCGCCCGCCGCGGGCCATAGACACCGCCCGGGTGCGGTGCGGCGACACGACGATCTGGTTCGCGGGCGTGCTTTCGGCCGGGCTCGACGCCGTGGTCAACGAACGGGCCAACCGGATGCGCCGGCCCCGCGGGAAGAGCCGCTACACCCTGGCCATGCTGCTGGTGCTGACGACGTTTCGGCCCATCTCCTACCGGCTGACCGTCGACGGCCGGCCACGCCGGGTGCGGGCCATGCTGATCTCCGTCGCCAACAACGTGTCGATCGGCGGCGGCATGCGCATCGTTCCGGGTGCGGTGATCGACGACGGCCTGCTGGACCTCTTCATCGTGGCCCCGCTGTCGCGGGCGGGTTTCCTCCGCGTCTTCCCGAAGGTATTCTCGGGCACGCATGCAACCCTGCCGCAGGTGGAAATCACCCGGTGTCGCAGCATCCGGATCGACGCCGACCGGGTCGCCGCCTACGCCGACGGGGAGAGGGTCGGGGCAATGCCGGTGCAGGTCGACGTGGTACCCAAAGCCCTGCTCGTGCACGCCTGAGCCGCTCAGTTTGGTTTTAGCTATCGGCGTGTGGCATATTAGGTGAGTTGCAAAACGGCCCCATCGTTTAGCGGCCTAGGACATCGCCCTCTCACGGCGGTAACGCGGGTTCGAATCCCGCTGGGGTCACAACAGCCCGGTTTCCTTCTTTTCGAGGGGCACCGGGTGTCTTATTTAAGCGAGACCCCGGTAGACTCCACGGAGTGAAGGGGAATATCCCTGTGCCCGTTTCGGGCACCTCGCCGTGAACGTCAACACGGGCCGCGTCGCAGGGGCCCGGCACGGCGGTATCGATCCATCGATACGGGAGAGACTCTCAGGTTTCCTGCTGCCTCCAGCATCCCCTTCAGTGAAAGGCTCAACACGCATGGAAATTGCTCTTCCGCTCTGGTTTGAGATTGGGTCGCTCGTCGTCCTGACGCTCATCCTGGTTGCCGACCTCCTCATCGTCTTCAAGCGGCCGCACGTGCCCTCGATGCGCGAGGCCAGCCTGTGGGTTGCCTTCTACGTGGGACTGGCCCTGATCTTCGCCCTGCTGATGCTGGTTCTGGGCGACGCCGAGCACGCGGGACAGTTCCTCGCCGGCTGGCTCACGGAGTACAGCCTCAGCATCGACAACCTGTTCGTTTTCGTCATCATCATGGCGAGGTTCTCGGTGCCCCGGAAGTACCAGCAGGAGGTGCTGATCGTGGGCATCATCATCGCGCTGGTGCTGCGCGGCATCTTCATCCTGCTCGGAGCCCAGCTGATCGAGAACTTCAGCTGGATCTTCTACATTTTCGGCGCGTTCCTCCTCTACACGGCCGTGCACCAGGCGGTCGCAAAAGAGCCCGACGTGGACGAGGCCGACAACGGGCTGATCCGTTACCTGCGTCGGCACATGAACATCTCGTCGACCTTCGACGGTTCGAAGTTGCGCACCCTGGTCGACGGCAAGAAGGTCTTAACCCCCATGCTGATCGTGCTCCTCGCGATCGGCACCACCGACCTGGTCTTCGCCCTCGACTCCATCCCGGCGATCTTCGGCATCACGCAGAGCCCCTTCATCGTGTTCACCGCGAACGTGTTCGCCCTGATGGGGCTGCGTCAGCTGTACTTCCTGCTGGGCGGGCTGCTCGAACGCCTCGAATACCTCAATTACGGGATCGCATTCATCCTGTTCTTCATCGGCGTCAAGCTTGTCTTCCATGCCCTGCACAACAATGAGGTCTTCTTCATCAACGGCGGCGAGGGCGTGGGCTGGGCTCCGGAGATCGACACCTGGACTTCTCTCTGGGTGATCGTGGTTTCCATGGCCGTGGCCACCATCGCCAGCCTGATCAAGGCTCGGCGGGATGCTCGCCGGCGCGGTCACACCCTCGCCGAGGAGATCCCCCACTTCGTCGAGGAGTGACATTCGCCGACGTGCCTCGCACGCACTCGAACACAGGAGCTGACGTGGCCTCGCAGAGTGAGAGCGAACTGGTGCTCCCCGCAACCCGTGCGCGGTTCGTGTTCAGTGCCCGGAGCGACGTCGGCCGCGAGCGCAAGGTCAACGAGGACAGCTTTCTGGCCCAGGCCCCGGTCTTCCTGGTCGCCGACGGCATGGGTGGTCACGCCCAGGGCGACGTGGCCAGCCAGACAGTCGTGCGGGTCTTCGAGGAACACATCGCCTGCGACGCACCTTCGACCCCGGAACGCGTGCTCGACGCCATCCACTCGTCGAACGATGCGGTGCGCGACCTCAGCGCCGTCGACGACTACGGCACCGCGGTGTCCGGCACGACGCTGTCGGGCATCGCGTTCGTCGACGCCGGCGACGACGTCGGCTTCCACTGGATGGCCTTCAACGTCGGCGACTCGCGGGTCTACACCTGGGACGGGCACACGTTGGCGCAGCTGAGCGTCGACCATTCCGCTGTGCAGGAGATGGTCGACGCGGGTCTCATTTCCAGTGACGAGGCGGAGCAGCATCCGGAACGCAACGTGATCACCCGCGCGATCGGCGCCGACGAGTCCGTGGACGCCGACGTGTGGCTGCTACCGGCGTCCGGGCGGCACGCGTTCCTGATCTGCTCCGACGGACTGACCAAGGAACTCGGCGCGGCCGAGATCGCGAAGATCCTGGCATCCTATGACGGTGATAGCTTGCCCAGCCGGTCCCGCGCAGACGTGCTCGTCGACGCGGCTCTGGCCCGCGGCGGACACGACAACGTGACGGTCGTCTATGTGGAGTCGGAACTGGGCAACCCTGAGCAGGACGACACCGCCGACACGGGCGAAGCAGCGCGCCACAGATAGAGTGGCGTCGTGGACACAGCGGAAAGCACCCTCGAATGAGGGGCGTCAGGCAAAGCTCGCACACGCAAAGTGTTAGCCTGTCAGGGTGCTGCTGCGTCGACTCTCTCTTCCCTGCCGCGACGAGTCCCAGTTCTGAGGCCTCTCTCGTCGTGGAGTTTCTGGTTGGCTGCATACCCATCGTTGAGGAAGACGCACACACACATGACTGACGCACCACTGCTGGAAGAACGTCCGCGTACTCTGGCCGAAAAGGTTTGGGACAAACACCTCGTCGCCAAGGGCGAAGACGGCACGCCCGACCTGATCTACATCGACCTGCACCTCGTGCACGAGGTCACCAGCCCGCAGGCCTTCGACGGGCTGCGCCTGGCCGGACGCCCTCTGCGCCGCCCCGATCTCACCATCGCCACGGAAGACCACAACACGCCGACCCTGGCGATCGACCAGCCCATCGCCGACCTCACCAGCCGCACCCAGATCGAGACGTTGCGGCGCAACTGCGAGGAATTCGGCATTCGCCTGCACTCGCTCGGCGACATCGAGCAGGGCATCGTGCACGTCGTCGGACCGCAGCTGGGCCTGACCCAGCCGGGCATCACCGTCGTCTGCGGCGACTCCCATACCTCCACCCACGGCGCCTTCGGGGCCATGGCGCTCGGCATCGGCACAAGCGAGGTAGAGCACGTGATGGCCACCCAGACTCTGCCCCTGACACCCTTCAAGACCATGGCGATCACCGTCGACGGCACTCTCCGCCCCGGCGTGACGGCCAAGGACATCATCCTCGCCGTGATCGCGAAGATCGGTACCGGCGGTGGCCAGGGCTACGTGCTCGAATACCGCGGCAGCGCCATCCGCGCCCTCTCCATGGAGGGTCGCATGACCATCTGCAACATGTCGATCGAGGCCGGCGCCCGCGCGGGCATGGTGGCCCCGGATGCGATCACCTACGACTACCTTCAGGGTCGCGCACACGCCCCGGAAGGCCAGGATTGGCTCGACGCGGTCGGCTACTGGGACACCCTCGCCACCGACGACGGCGCTGTGTTCGACGCCGAGGTGCTGCTCGACGCCGACACTCTCGAACCCTTCGTGACCTGGGGCACCAACCCCGGGCAGGGCGTGTCCCTGAGCGATACCGTGCCGGACCCGTCCGGAATCATCGACGCCAACGAGCGCTCGGCCGCCGAACGCGCCCTCGAGTACATGGACCTGGCGGCTGGCACCCCGATGAAGGAGATCCGGGTAGACACCGTCTTCCTCGGCTCCTGCACCAACAGCCGGGTCGAGGACCTGCGCGCCGCCGCCAACATCATCCAGGGCCATAGCCTGGCCCCCGGCGTGCGGATGCTGGTGGTGCCCGGTTCTGCGCGGGTGCGCATCGAGGCCGAGGCGGAGGGCCTCGATAAGATCTTCACCGACTTCGGCGCCGAATGGCGCTTCGCCGGCTGTTCGATGTGCCTCGGCATGAACCCCGACCAGCTCGCTCCCGGCGAGCGGTGCGCTTCCACGAGCAACCGCAATTTCGAGGGCCGTCAGGGCAAGGGCGGGCGCACGCACCTCGTCTCCCCGCTGGTCGCGGCGGCGACCGCTATCCGCGGTACGCTGTCGAGCCCGTGGGACCTGGTCCAGGATGGAGACGAGTAAGTAATGGAAAAGTTCACAACCGTCACGGGCATCGCGCTTCCACTGCGCCGCTCCAACGTCGACACCGACCAGATCATTCCCGCCGTCTACCTCAAGCGCGTCACCAAGACCGGCTTCGAAGACGCCCTCTTCGCCCGCTGGCGCGCCGACCCCGACTTCGTACTCAACAATCCGGCCTACGAGGGTGCCCGCGTGCTCGTGGCCGGCGCCGACTTCGGCACCGGCTCCTCGCGGGAGCACGCCGTCTGGGCGCTACGCGACTACGGCTTCGACGTGGTCCTCAGCCCCCGCTTCGGCGACATCTTCCGCGGCAACTCCGGCAAGCAGGGTCTGCTCGCCGGCCAGATCTCCGAGGCCGACGCCCAGCGCCTGTGGGACATCATCGAGGCCTGTCCCGGAGTCGAACTGACGGTCGACCTCGTGTCGAGGACCGCCCGCGTGGGCGGCCTCACCGTTCCGTTCGAGATCGATGACTATACCCGGTGGCGCCTCCTCGAGGGCCTCGACGACATCGGCCTCACACTGCGCGATGAAGCGCGGATCGCAGAATTCGAATCCCACCGGGAGCCATGGCGGCCCCGCACTCTCCCCGCAAGGCAGGTACGTTTGTGAGCACCATCAGCGAAATCACCCAGGACCGTGAAGACGACCAGAACCGGTCGGACGCGCAGAACCGCGAGAACGCCCAGAACTGGGGCGCGGCCGTCGGGCTGCAGGGCGACCGGATCACCATCCGCGGCGGCATCCCCCTGGTCGGCCGGATCGAACTTAAAGGCGCGAAGAACCTGGTCACCAAGGCCATGGTCGCGGCCCTTCTCGGTGAGAGTCCTAGCACGCTCAAGAACGTGCCGAACATCAGCGACGTGCGCATCGTGCGCCAGCTGCTCGAAGTGCACGGCGTCAAGGTCACCGACGGCGCCGAGCCCGGCGAACTGCTGCTCGACCCGGTCGACGTCGAGAGCGCGCATTTCGCGGCGATCGACGCGCACGCCGGTTCCTCGCGCATCCCGATCCTGTTCTGCGGCCCTCTGCTGCACCGCCTCGGGGAGGCGTTCATCCCCGATCTCGGCGGCTGCCGCATCGGCGACCGCCCGATCGACTACCACCTGGACGTGCTGCGCAAGTTCGGCGCCGTCGTCGAGAAGCAGCCCAACGGCATCCGGATGTCCGCGCCCAACGGACTCAAGGGCACCAAGGTGTCCCTGCCCTACCCGAGCGTCGGCGCGACCGAGCAGGTACTCCTGACCGCCGTGCGCGCGGAGGGCATCACCGAGCTCAAGGGCGCGGCGATCGAGCCCGAGATCATGGATCTCATCAACATTCTGCAGAAGATGGGCGCCATCATCACGGTCGACACCGACCGGGTGATCCGGATCGAGGGCGTCGAGCGCCTCGAGGGCTACAACCACCGCGCCCTGTTCGACCGGAACGAGGCGGCCAGCTGGGCGGCAGCGGCCCTGGCCACCGACGGCGACATCTTCGTCGGCGGCGCGCGCCAGCCCGAGATGTTGACGTTCCTGAACGTGTTCCGCAAGGTCGGTGGGGCGTTTGACATCGAAGACGACGGCATCCGTTTTTACCACCCGGGCGGCGACCTCAAGCCCGTCATCATCGAGACGGATGTGCACCCCGGCTTCATGACGGATTGGCAGCAGCCGCTCGTGATCGCCTTGACCCACGCGCACGGCGTCTCGATCGTGCACGAGACCGTCTACGAGCAGCGCTTCGGCTTCGTGGACGCTCTCGTCGAGATGGGCGCCACCATCCAAATCCACCGGGAATGCCTCGGCGGGCACCCCTGCCGGTTCGGCCAGCGCAACTTCAACCATTCGGCCGTGATCACCGGGCCGACGAAACTGACCGGCGCCGACATCGAGGTTCCCGATTTGCGTGGTGGCTTCAGCCACCTGATCGCGGCGCTGACCGCGAAGGGAACCTCCACCGTCAGCAACGTCGGAATCATCAGCCGCGGCTACGAGAACTTCATCACCAAGCTTCAACTGTTGGGGGCTGACTTCGATCTCGAAGGATAATGGGGCTGTGCCAGCATCCGATCCAGCGTCCGTGTCCGATCCAACGCCCCAGACCCACATCTCCCGTGACGTCGTGAACCCCGGGCGGGAGCGTTCGGAGACCCGGCGGCCATCCGTGTTCTGGGTGCTGGCGATGATGATCCTTCCGGTGATCAATCTCGCCGTGCGGTACAAAGTCACCGACGCCGCGAAGTTCCCCCGTTCGGGGGCGTTCGTGATGGCGCCCAACCACTTCAGCGAGATCGACCCGCTTCTGATGGGGGTGCTGAGCTGGAATATGGGGCGCGCGCCCCGGTTCATGGCGAAGGCATCCGTCTTCAAAATCCCGGTGATCGGGTGGCTGCTGCACAAGTCGGGACAGATCCCGGTGCAGCGCGGCGGCAGCGTGCGCGGCAGCGAGCCCGTGAAGGCGGCCGAGCGACTGGTCGAACGTGGCCAGATGGTCGTCGTCTACCCGGAGGGGTCGCTGACCCGGGACCCCGCGCTGTGGCCGATGCGTGGCAAGACCGGCGCCGTGCGGATCGCTCTCGAGCAGGGTATCCCGATCGTGCCGGTGGCCCACTGGGGAGCGCAGGCGATCATGCCGCGCTACTCGAAGCGCCTGAGCCTATTCCCGCGCAAGACCGTGCTGGTCAAGATCGGTGACCCGCTCGACCTGGCGCAGTTCCGGGGCCGCAACCTCGACCCGGCGACGCTCAACGAGGCCACCACGCTCGTCATGGCCGCCATCACCCAGTTGCTCGAAGATCTTCGGGGCGAGACGGCGCCGTCCAAGCGCTGGAACCCGACCGAACACGATCAGAAAGAGACCGGCCGTTTTGAAGCCTAAGGTTCAGCCAGGCAAACGGGTGGCCGTTCTCGGCGCCGGCAGCTGGGGCACCACGTTCGCCAAGATCCTGGCCGACGGCGGGGCCGACGTCGTGCTGTGGGCCCGCCGTCCCGAGCTCGCCCGCGAGATCACCGAGGCCCGGCGCAACAGCGACTACCTGCCCGGCATCAACCTGCCGGAGGGCCTGCGGGCCACCGCGAGGCTCGACCTGGCCCTCGCCGGCGCCGAGCAGGTGTTCGTATCGGTGCCGAGCCAGTCGCTGCGCGAGAACCTGATCCTGGCCGAGCCGTTCCTGGCTCCCGGCGCCATCGTGGTGTCGCTGATGAAGGGCGTCGAGCGCGGGTCCGGCCTGCGCATGAGTCAGATCATCGCCGAGATCCTGCCGATCAACCCCGACCTGATCGCGGCGATCTCCGGACCCAACCTGGCCCTGGAAATCGCCAAGGAACAGCCGACGGCGGCCGTGGTCTCCTCGAACAGCCTCGAGACCGCGCAGGCCGTTGCCATGCTGGCCCGCAACCGCTACTTCCGCTCCTACGTCAACACGGATGTCATCGGCACCGAATTCGGCGGCGTGCTGAAGAACCTCATCGCCCTGGCCATCGGCATCGTCGACGGCGTCGGCTACGGGGAGAACACGAAGGCGTCGATCATCACCCGCGGCCTCGTGGAGATGACCGATTTCGCGGTGGCCTACGGCGCGCATCCGGAAACGCTGGCTGGCCTGGCCGGCCTGGGCGACCTGATCGCGACCTGCCAGTCGCCGCTGTCGCGCAACAACACCGCCGGCCGGCTCCTCGGCCAGGGCTACGGCATCAACGACGTCGTCAAGCAGATGCAGCAGACCACCGAGGGTCTTGCGTCCGTCGGACCGATTCTCGATCTCGCCCGCGCCAAGGGGGTGGACATGCCCATCGTTGAGCAGGTCCGCCAGGTGCTGGCCGGTACTCTGAAACCGCGGGATCTCGCCCCGCACCTGACCACGGACTCAGCGGAGCCGCAGGGCGAAAGGACGATTGATGACGAACAAGCTCACGGTGGCGCTGCTCTTTGGGGGTCGGTCAAGCGAACATTCGATCAGTTGCGCCACAGCGGGCGGCGTCCTGGCGGCGATTGACCGCGACCGCTACCACGTCATTCCGGTCGGCATCACCCGCGACGGCGCCTTCGTGCTCGAAGCGGATGACCCGGCCCGGTTCACATTGGACGCGGACGAACTGCCGGAGGTCTTCGACAACGGCACCCGCATCCGCTGGCCGGAGAGCAGCCTCAGCCGCCAGTTGACCGTCAGTGACGGCGCCGGCTACCGTTCGCTCGGCAACGTCGACCTGGTCTTCCCGATCCTGCACGGCCCGTTCGGCGAGGACGGCACCGTGCAGGGGCTGCTCGAACTCGTCGGGCTGCCCTACGTGGGCTCAGGCGTGCTCGCGTCGGCGCTCGGAATGGACAAGCACTTCACCAAGACCGTCTTCCAGCAGGCTGCCCTCCCGGTCGCCCCGTGGCGGACCATCACCGCCGGCGATTGGGCCGAGGCTCCCGGGATGGCGTTCGCGGCGGCCGAGGAGCTCGGGCTGCCCGTGTTCGTGAAGCCGGCTCGGGCAGGGTCGAGCGTGGGCGTGAGTCGGGTGTCGACCCTGGACCAGCTCGCCGAGGCGATGCGGGTTGCTCTGCTCGAGGACAGCAAGGTTCTGATCGAGACCGGGTTGCGCGGACGCGAACTCGAGATCGCGGTGCTGCAGGGGCGTCCTGGGGAGCCGACGCGGGCATCCGTCGCCGGCGAGGTGCGGGTCACCGGGCGGGACTTCTACGACTTTGCCGCCAAGTACCTCGGTGCGTCCGGCATCGACCTGGTCTGCCCGGCCGACCTCACCTCCGAGGAACTCGCCCAGATACAGGCCCTGGCCATCCGCGCGTTCGACGCGATCGATGGCGCCGGCCTGGCGCGGGTGGACTTCTTCCTCACCGATGACGGCTGGGTGATCAACGAGATCAACACCATGCCCGGGTTCACCCCCATCTCGATGTTCCCGAGCTGCTGGCTGGCCAGTGGCTTCACCTACCCGCAGTTGATTGATGAGCTGATCGAGGTGGCGATCGCCCACCGCGCCGCGTCGGCCGCGCTGCACCTGGCGGTCTAGCCGCCCAGCCGCGCGCCCGGCGCGGCGATCAGGCCTTCTGCACCGTGATGGTCCAGTGGGCGTCCCCGACGCGATCGAAGTGCGTGACCGGGTAGCCGCTCTCCGCCGCCCAGCGTGGCAGGGCGTCCGTCGCTTGCGTGCAGTCGAAGTTGATGGTGAGCTCGTCGCCGAGGTCGAGCTTCTCGATTGCGGCTCCGGCCTCCACGAGCGGGAACGGGCAGACCTGACCGTCGGTCTCAAGTACGTACTGTGCCATGTCGGGCTTCTTTCTCCTGGTTGGCTACGGGGTTGCTACTGGTTGGCCGGAACGCGAGCGGGGGAGACCCCTACCCGCGCGGACCCGGTGATGAAGAGGCGCGTCGCGGCGCCGGTGCCGATGATCATGAACACCAGCGCCACCCAGCCCTGGAGGCCGAAGGTGGCGGTGTCGACCATGCCGTTGCCGATGGTGCATCCGCCGGCCAGGCTGGCTCCGACGCCCATCAGCACTCCGCCGAGGATGCTGCGGATGGTGGTGGTGACATCGGGCAGTCGCACCCGGAACTCGCCGCTGCCCTTGGCTGCGATGACCGAGCCGAGCAGGATGCCGATCACCAGGTACACTCCCCAGTCGATCAACTGGGGATTGCCGCGCACGAGGTAGTTGACGATGTTCGAGGACGGCCCGGTGATACCGAGCCCGGACTCGCGCCCGGTTGCCCAGCTGAGCGGCCAGGCGAGGATGGCGAGCGGCGCGATGATCAGGGCGGTGGTGAACGCGCCCCATTTCTTCTCGAACAGGAGATGCCGGATGCCGCTCGTGCGGGCCGGGAGCGACGCGACCGGCAGGGACGACCGCAGCCGCAGGTGGTGCCGGGCGAGCAGGCCGACGCCGGTGACGAGCACCGCGACCAGCACCCACGGTGAGATGCCGAGGACTCCGTGGATGGTGGAGGCCTCCACGGTGATACCGCGCAGCGCCGCGACCGGAGCGGACAGCGCGCCCGTCTTCGAGATAGCGGAGAAGAGGGCGTAGAAGATCAGGGCGAACCAGCTGCCCACCAGACCCTCGCCGGCGCGGTAGTAGGTGCCCGTGGCGCATCCGCCGGCCAGCACGATGGCGAACCCGAAGATGAACGCACCGATGATCGTGGCCAGCCAGGCGAAGGGCTGGGGGTCGAGGGTGATCACACCGGCAGCGTCGAGGGCGAAGACTCCCACACTCTGCACGGCGATGACGATCAGAAAGGCCGTCAGCCAGCGGGTGCTGCCCGTGAGCCACAGGTCCCGGAACGCGCCGGTGACGCAGAACCTGCCCCGCTGCATGGTGAAGCCCAGGGCGACGCCCAGGCCGAGTCCGGTGAGAAGCATGTCGTGTCCCCGTCCATCAGAGGCCGCACGCCGTGTGACGGCGACTCCCCGGCGACGTTACGGGCCGGCCGGCGGCGCTGCTCCCAGACGTCGCGGCGTAACGAAATGAGACGTAACACTTGACAACTCCGTACCCGCACTCGTCCGTGCGGCCGCAACCCCTAAAGCTGTCGACTCGGGGCAGCAGGCCGGCGGGGTGGCGGGCTATGGAGCGGGCGCCACCGTCTCGCCGTCGGTCGGCAGCAGCAGGTCCGCGGCGCCGAGGCACTGGCCCGTCGCGGGGATGTTACCCACGGCCTGCGCCAGGTCTACGAGCACCGTGGACCCGCTGACCTTGTCCGAGTCGATGACCAGTTCGGTTGCCGGGTCGCGGCCGTAGGTGGTGTAGCGGTAGAGCGGGGCATCCGAGTCGTCTTCGATCCAGTCGATGCCGTTGACCGTGAGGCAGGGGAGCGTCGTCGGTGGAGGAACGGCAACGCCGCAGTGCAACAGGACCGCGCTCGGGGTGCCCCACGCGCCCGTGGCCTGGGCGTTCGTCTCACGTTCCGGAAGCGAGGCCACCGAGGTCGGAAGGCGAACGATGAGGTCGGCGCAGGTGGGATTGACGGCATCCGCGGCCGGTTCCAGCGGCACGACCGCCGTGCAGCCGGTGAGGAGCACGGTACCGGCGACGAGCGTGAGCGCGAGGCCGGTGTGGAGGAAACGGATGCGGGGAGTCATTGCATTCAGGCTACCGTTTGAAGCATGACGAATGCTGCGGGCGCGATGTTCCCCATGAGTGCGACGCTGGCCGACCTGAGCGAAGGGGAGGTTCTCGCTCGGATCTTCCCGCGACTGCCGGGCTCCGCGGCCCAGCTCCTCGGCCCCGGCGACGACGCCGCCGTGATGCGGGCCCCGGACGGGCGCTACGTCGTCACCACGGACATGATGATCCAGGGTCCGGATTTCCGGCTCGCCTGGTCGTCCCCGCACGACCTCGGCTGGAAGGCCGCCGCGACGAACCTGTCCGACGTCGCCGCCATGGGGGCCCGTCCCACCGCACTGGTGGTGGCGATCGCCGCCCCGCCGTCGACGCCGATCACGGTGATCGAGGGCATCGCCGACGGGTTGCGCGACTGCTGCGAGGCGCTGGCCCCCGGCTGCGGCGTCGTCGGCGGCGACCTGTCCGCGTCCGACGCCCTCACGCTCGCTGTGACAGCCTTCGGCGACCTCGAGGGACGCGAGCCCGTGCTGCGCTCCGGGGCGCGGCCAGGCGACGTCGTGGTCCTGGCCGGGCGCCTCGGTGAGGCCGCCCGAGGCCTGGACCTGCTCTTCCGTCTCGCCGTGGACGAAAACGGTGTTCCGGATGCTGCGCTGGCGGATGCACTGCGGGCGCAGCATCCTGAGGCGGTCGCCGCGCAGCTCGCACCGGTGCCGCCCATCGACCGAGGTCCGGCCGCCGCCGGCGCCGGCGCGACCGCGATGCTGGACGTGTCCGACGGACTCGCCATCGACGCCGGGCGCCTCGCCCGGGCCAGCGGCGTGGGCATCGACTTCGCCCGGTCGGCCCTCGGCGAGAATGTCGAGCGTTCCCTCGGCGGCGGCGAGGACCACGGCCTGCTGGCCACTTTCCCGCCGGGCGCCGTGCTGCCCGCCGGCTTCCGCGCCGTCGGCGTGGTGACGGATGCCGCAGGCTCGGTCCTGGTGGACGGCCGCCCCCACGACCAGGCCGGTTGGGACCCCTACCGCGGCTGGGACGGCGCCGTCGCCTGAGAGCGCCTCAGGCCGCCGGCAGCACGGGGGAGGCGTACCAGACGGTCGTGTCGCCGTAGTCCTTGCGCCGGTCGGATCCGAGGCCCGCTCCCCAGACCGGTTCGGGGGAGCGCGAACTGCGCTCCACGATGACGAGTGCGCCCGGGTCGAGCAGCGGCGCCAGGGCGGCAAGGTTGTGGCCGAGCTCGGTCTCGGCCAGGTCGTAGGGCGGGTCGATGAAGACCAGGTCGAACCCTTCGCCGGTGGCCGCGAGGAACGACTGCACGGCCTGGCTGCTCACCTTGATCTTCGGGGCGCCCCGCCCCGGTGCCGCCCGCAGCACGGCCTCGGTGTTCTTCCGGCACATCTGCGCGGCGCCGAAGTTGTTCTCGACCAGGGTCACGATGCGCGCTCCCCGGCTGGCCGCCTCCAGGCCGAGCCCGCCCGATCCGGCGTACAGATCGAGAACCCGAGCGCCACGGATGATGTCGCGCGCGTCGAGGGCGGAGAAGATCGCCTCCCGAACGCGGTCGCTGGTGGGGCGGGTGCCGGTCTTGGGCACCGCCAGGGGCAGGGAACCGGCAAACCCGGCGACGATTCGCGTCATAACCCGTCGAGTTTATCGCCCGTCGGCGGCCGAGCTCGCGGCGCACCCGCGCCGACCCGGTGCCGCATGTCGCACGTGCCGCCTACGATCGAGACATGACCGATTCGGAGGCTGGGGAGACTCTCGCCCCGGTGACCCTCGACAGCAAGCTGGCCACCGTGGTCGGCGGCAAAACGGCCGTCGCCCTGGGCAAGGCCTTCGGCTCGCACACCGTGGGCGATCTGCTCAGCCACTACCCGCGCCGCTACGCCCGCCGCGGCGAGCTCTCGTCGATCAGCCTGCTGCCGCTCGACGAGAACGTGACCATTGTGGCGGAGATCCGCTCGGTCGAGGAACGCCCGATGAAAGCCCGCAAGGGGTCGATCGTCGAGGTGAAGATCTCCGACGGCCGCGGCATCCTCAGTCTCACCTGGTTCAACCAGTCCTGGCGGGCCAGGCAGCTCCAACCCGGCATGCGCGGAATGTTCGCGGGCAAGGTCACCGACTACCGGGGCCACCTGCAGCTCACGCACCCGACCTACAAGCTCTTCGGCCCCGGCGCCGACGACGAACCCGAGATGCCCACGGATGCCGCGGCCGCCAAACTCTGGATCGAGCAGCCCGTCGCGATCTACCCGGCCACCAACACCGTGGCCAGCTGGCAGGTCGCGCAGTCCATCGCGATCCTGCTGGACAGCGTGGGCCCGGTGCCCGACCCGATCCCGCCGGGGCTGCGCGCCGAGCGCGGGCTGCTGCCGCAGGGCCGGGCCTTCGAGCTGATCCACCGCCCGGAAACCGATGCGGACTGGCGCCGCGCGAGGGACACCCTGCGGTTCACCGAGGCCTTCGTGCTGCAGAGCGCCCTGGTGCAGCAGCGGCTCACCGCCCGGCAGCAGCACTCCACCCCGCGAGTGGCGTCGTCCGGCGGCCTGCTCGAGCGCTTCGACGCCGGCCTGCCCTTCAGCCTCACCGCGGACCAGCAGGGCGTGGCCACGGAGATCTCCGCCGACCTTATCGAGACCCACCCGATGAACCGGCTGCTGCAGGGTGAGGTCGGCTCCGGCAAGACCGTCGTGGCCCTGCGGGCCATGCTCACCGTCGCCGACACGGGCGGCCAATCGGCTTTCCTCGCTCCCACCGAGGTTCTGGCGGCCCAGCACCTGCGCACGATCGTGCGGTCGCTCGGCCCCGAGCTGGCGGGCACGCTGATGCCCACCCTGCTCACCGGGCAGCTGCCGGTGGCAGAGCGCCGCAAGGCGCTGCTCCGAGTGGTGTCCGGACAGGCCAAGATCGTGATCGGCACGCATGCGCTGCTCGGCGACAAGGTCACGTTCTTCGACCTCGGACTGGTCGTCGTCGACGAGCAGCACCGGTTCGGCGTGGACCAGCGCGAGGCGCTGCGGCTGAAGGGGGCCGTGCCGCCGCACGTGCTGGTGCTTACCGCCACCCCGATCCCGCGCACCGTGGCCATGACCGTGTTCGGCGACCTCGACGTGAGCACGATCGCGGAGCTGCCGGAGGGGCGGCAGGGCATCGAGACGTTCGTCGTGCCTGTGTTCGAGAAGCCCGGCTGGGTCACCCGGGTGTGGACCCGGCTGGCGGAGGAGCTCGCTCAGGGCCGCCAGGGTTTCGTGGTGTGCCCGGCCATCGCCCCGAAACAGCTCGAGGAGGGCGCGGAGGTCGATCCCGAGGCTGCAGCGCCGGCATCCGTCGAAATGGTGCTCGCCGAACTGCGTCGTAACCCGGCCCTGGCCTCTGCCCGCATCGAACCGCTGCACGGGCGCATGACCAGCGAAGAGAAAGACGTGGCCATGCGCGCGTTCGCGGCCGGTGAGATCGACGTGCTCGTGGCGACGACCGTCATCGAGGTTGGCGTCGACGTGCCCAACGCCTCCGCCATGGTGGTGCTGGACGCCGACCGGTTCGGCGTCTCGCAACTGCACCAGCTGCGCGGCCGGGTGGGCCGCGGCGGCGTGCCGGGGCTCTGTCTCCTGGTCACGAGCGCGGAGGCCGAAACCATCGCGCGCGAGCGAGTCGAGGCTGTCGCTGCCACCCTCGACGGGTTCGAGTTGGCCCAGGTCGACCTGGAGCTGCGCCGGGAGGGCGATGTGCTCGGCAGCAACCAGTCCGGGGGCCGCTCTTCGCTGCGTCTGCTGAGGGTGGCGACCGACGGCGACCTGATCGGGGAGGCCAGAGGCTATGCGCAGCGCCTGAGCGAGCACGACCCGCACCTCGAATCGGTCCCGGCGTTGCGGGAGGCGGTGCGGCGGCGCCTCGACGACGCGGAGCGGGCCTCGCTCACCAAGTCCTGACAGCAGGATCGGAGCGCGCTCAGGCACCGTTCACGCACTGGGGCTAGGGTGATCGCTATGCGCAGGATCGCCGTCGTCCCCGGTTCATTCGACCCCGTCACGCGGGGTCATCTCGACGTGATTGAACGGGCGTCCGGTCTCTTCGACGAACTGCACGTGCTCGTCGTGCACAACCCCGGCAAGACGGCTCTGCTGCCGATCAGCCAGCGGGTTTCCCTGCTGCAGCGGTCCATCCTGGACGCCGGGCTGCCGGGCAACATCGTGGTGGCCTCCTGGGGCATGGGGCTGCTCGTCGAATACTGCACGGAGGTCGGCGCAAGCGTGCTGATCAAGGGCATCCGCTCACAGGTGGACGTGGCCTACGAGACCCCAATGGCGATCGTGAACCGCAACCTCGCCGCCGTGGAAACGATCTTCCTGCTGCCGGACCCGGCCAACGCCCACGTGTCCAGTTCCCTGGTGCGCCAGGTCGCCGCGCTCGGCGGCGATATCACCCCGTATGTGCCGCCGGCCGTGGCGGCGTTCCTGCAGAAGACACGCGTGTGAATACGTCGCCCGTGCGCTCGGTTTCCGTTCCGGCGCTCGCCGGGAACGCGGGCGGCCCTGTCGCCGACACGGACGACGAGACCCTGATGGACCTTCCGGCCGTCGAGGCTGCGGCGCGTGCGATCATCCGCAATGTGGAAACCGTCATCGACGGCAAGCACACGGCCGTCACGACGGCTCTCACGGTGCTGCTGGCCCAGGGGCACCTTCTGATCGAGGACGTTCCCGGCGTCGGCAAGACCATGCTGGCCAAGGCGCTGGCCAAGTCCGTGCACTGCACGGTCAGCCGCGTCCAGTTCACCCCCGACCTGCTGCCCTCCGACGTGACGGGCGTGTCGGTGTTCAACCAGGTGGACCGCCGATTCGAGTTCAAGCCTGGCGCCATCTTCGCGAACATCGTGATCGGGGACGAGATCAACCGGGCGAGCCCGAAGACCCAGTCCGCGCTGCTGGAATGCATGGAGGAACGCCAGGTCACCGTCGACGGCTCCACCTATCTGCTGCCGCTGCCCTTCACGGTCGTGGCCACGCAGAACCCGATCGAGATGGAGGGCACCTATGCGCTTCCCGAAGCCCAGCGGGACCGGTTCATGGCGCGCATCTCGATGGGGTACCCCGACACCGAGTCCGAGCTGATGATGCTGGATGCCCGCGACACGTCGAGCCCGCTGGCCGGCATCGAGGCGGTCGTCTCCGGCGCCCAGCTGCGCGGAATGATGACGGCCGTACAGCGGGTGTTCGCCTCTCCCGCGGTGAAGGAGTACACGGTCAGCCTGGTGCGGGCCACCCGCGACGACCGCGACCTGCGCCTGGGCGCCAGCCCCCGTGCCACACTGCAGCTGATCCGGGCGGCCAAGGCCCAGGCGGCGCTGCACGGCCGGGACTATGTGCTGCCCGACGACATCGACTCTCTCGCCGTCGCCGTGCTCGGGCACCGCCTCGTGGCGAGCAGCCGGGTGCTCGGCCACCATCAGGACAGCGGCCCGGTGGTCGACGACATCGTTCGCCGGATCGTGACGGCCACCCCCGTTCCCGTCGGTGCCACCGGGCATCCCTGACGCCATGCCGGCGAAGCAGCGGCGCGTCCGGTTTCCCCGGCTCACCCTTCGAGGCGGGATGTTCCTCGCCGCGGGAGCCGGCCTTCTGCTGCTCGCCCTGCTGACGAACCAGCGCGACCTTCTGTTCATCGCCGGTGTGCTTTTGGCCATCCCCGTCGCCGCCCTCGGGTACGTCTCGATCCATCGGGTGCGCCTGCGCGTCACCCGGATGCTGCGCCCACCGGTCGTGCCGGCCGGCGGCGAGGTCGTCGTGGGGCTCGGGGTGCGGAACCTTTCCCCCCGGCCCCTGGCGGGCCTGCATCTGCGGGACACCGTGCGGGGGCGGGACGCCGGCGACGCCGGACTGACCGTGCCGGCCGGAACGCCGCTGCCGGCCCTCGACCGCTACGAGGGCGGCCCGGACACCGGTGCAGACAGCGTGAGGTTCGAGTACCGGTTCAGCTTGCCCCGGCGGGGTCTCTACGCAACGGGCCCGGTGCTGATCAGGCGTTCGGATCCCTTCGGCCTTGCCTCGGGCGAGTGGGCCGTGGGGGAGCCGCACGACCTGGCGGTGACGCCCCGGGTGACCGCCCTGGCCGGCCGGGGCCTCACCGGCACCCTGAACGACGGCGACGTTCCGGAGCGGCTCCGGCACCTGAACCACAACGCAGACCCCTTGATCGCGCGCGAATACCGGCCGGGCGACCCGCTGCGCCGCGTGAACTGGCCGGCCACGGCCCGCCTGGGCGCGATCATGGTGCGGCAGGAGGAAGAGCAGAGCAACCCCGGAGCCCGACTCGTGCTTGACACCGCGCTGCGCGGCCGCCGCGGCCGCCCGACCGTCGTCGGTGCCGACACTGGTGCCGGTGCCGACAGCGGCACCGATCTCGGCGGGCCGCGCCTCGAGCAGGCGTTCGAGGTGGCCGTCGAGCTCGCGGCATCCGTGGGGGTGCACCTGCTGGCGGCCGGCTACCGGCTCGACCTGGTTGCGCTGGGACCGAGCCTGTCCGGACCGAGCCTGTCCGGACCGAGCCAGTCCGGACCGAGCCTGTCCGGACCGAGCCTGTCCAGTCCCAGCTCGGGCTCGTCCGGCAGGCTGGCGAGCCCGGGTCAGGCGAACGCCACCCCGGGGCGAGCCGGCGGCCGCGGCGGCCTGCGCGGCGACCCTCCCACCGTCTTCCTGCCGCCGGGCGGAGTCGCGCTGCTGCTCGAAGGGCTGGCCGGGGTCAAGCCGGCGGACCCGCCCGACCCGGCGGAGACCGCCGAGGACGCAGCAGAACAGACGTACACGTTCGGCGGCCCCGCAGTGAAGCCCGGACCCCCGGCATCCGTCGAACCAAGTACGCCCGAGTCCGGGACCGCCGCGAAACTCAGCACGCTCGTGGTGCCCGGCGGGCTGCTGCCGACCTTCGCGGTGCTCGTCGCCGTCGACGACCGGGATCTGGCCGAGCTCGCCGACCTCGTGTCCCAGAGCCGCCCCGCGGTGGCGTTCGTGCTGCCCACGGTGCGAACGGATGCCGTGCGCCGGCTACGCGAGGCCGGCTGGCGCTGCATCCCCGTGCACCAGACCCCGGACATCCCCCGTGCCTGGGAGGACTTTATCGGCGCGAGGAGGCCCCTGAATGACGCCGTCTGACCGGGTCGCTCCCGACCAGGCCGCTCCCGACCAGGGCACTCGCACCGCCTGGCGCGACCCCTCCGCCCGCGCGGCCCGACTCAAGCGGGCGGAGTGGCCCCTCGCGTTCGCACTCCTATTGCTGTTGGTCGTGGCCGACGCCGGCCTCGGGCCGCTGCTCGAGGACACGGGCTGGTGGTGGCTGATGACGTTCACGGCCGCCGGCGTCCTGCTCGGTTCCGCCGGGTTCCGCCGCGCCGGGCTGCCCGTCTTCCTCGGGTCGCTCGCTGGATTAGGGGTTCTTGTGGCGGTCCTGACGCTGCTCTTCGGCGCCGGAAGCGGCTGGCTCTGGCTGATCCCGACCGGGGAGACGATCGACCGGTTCCGCGATCTGGCGCTCTCCGGGGCGGTCTCCATCGAGCAGCAATCGACGCCGGCCGAGGCGACCGCCGGCATCCTGTTCCTGCTCAGCGCCGGCGCCGGCGTGATCGCGATCCTGATCGACACGCTCGCGGTCATCCTGCGCGTGCCCGCGCTCGCCGGACTGCCCGTGCTGGTGCCGCTGCTCGTGCCGGGGCTTGCCCTCGGCCACGAGGCCAACCTGGAGGCCCTCGTGCTCACGGCCGCCACCTACCTCCTGCTCCTCCATGTCGAGATCCGGATGCGCCGAGCCGGCAGCCTGCCCGGCCCGCCGGCCGCAGCGGGGCCCGGCACGGTCGCGCCCGAGCGGCGCCACGTGCCCGGCTCTTTTAAGGGAGCGGTCGTCGTGGGCAGCGTCGCGATAGTGGCGGCAATCGTGGTCAGCGTCGCCACGCCCGTCTTGCCTGGGGGCAGCCTCACGCGCGCGCGCCCGGGCAGCAGCCTGCTGTTCGCCAACGGTGTCAGCCCCATGATCAACCTCGGTCAGGACCTGCGCCGGCCGGACGCCGAACCGGTGCTGCACTTCCGCACCACGGCGACTCGGCCGCCCTACCTTCGACTGCTGACACTCGATGAATTCTCGGGCCGCAACTGGACCGCCGGGGAGGCGCCCGGGAGCCGCGCGAACGCCGTCGACGACATCGACCTGCCGCCAGGGTTCTCACCCGATATCAAGACGAGCGAGACGATCACGACCATCGGCATCGACAACCTGGCCGCCCGGTGGCTGCCGACCCCTGCGCCGCCCCGCTCGGTGACCGGCCTGCTCGGCGCCTGGTACTGGAACGAGGCGACCGGGTCCATCACGAGCCCCGGCGACACGACCCGCGGCCAGGAATACACCGTCACCGCGCTCACGCTGGAGCCGACGGCGGAGCAGTTGCGGGAAGCCGAGGGTGCCTATCCGGCGGAGATCCGGCGCAGCCTGAGGCTGCCAGCCGAGACTCCGGCCCTGATCGGCGACACCGCGCGTGAGGTCACCGCCGGCACCACGAGCGCGTACGAGGCCGCGCGGGCCCTGCAGGACTACCTGCGCGGCAGCGACTTCGCTTACGACACCGAGGCTCCCGTCGAGGCCGGCTATGACGGTGGCGGCATTGACGTCGTCAGCACCTTCCTCGAGGTGAAGACCGGGTACTGCGTGCACTTCTCCTCGGCGATGGCGGCGATGGCCCGCTCGATCGGCATCCCGTCCCGGATCGCGATCGGCTACCAGCCCGGGTCGCTGTCCGCGTCGGGTTCCGTCGCCGGGGTCGGCCGGTACAGCGTCGACACCCACGACCTTCACGCGTGGACGGAGGTCTACTTCGAGGGCGTCGGCTGGGTGCCCTTCGAGCCCACGCCCGGCCGCGGCGCCGTGCCTGCGTACACGCAGGACGATGCCGTCACCGTGCCGCTGACTGATTCCGGCCAGGCCGGCCCGTCGGACGCGCCGCGCCCCGAGGACCTCGGTGGCCAGAACGCCGCTGACGCCCAGGCCGACGCTTCTTCGCCCGCGGACTCGCGCGGCGGCATCATCCGTCTCGGCCTGCTCGTCCTCGGGACGTTCGCGCTGCTCCTTCTGCCGGCCCTCATCCGGGTGACCCGGCGGATGCTGCGGCGCCGGGGCCTCCTGTCGGGGCAGAGCGGGGCCGTGGAGGCGTGGCGTGAGGTCAGCGACACGGCGGTGGACCATGGCGTCTTCGTGCGGGAGACCGAGACGCCGCGCGAGCTCGCCGCCCGGCTACGGGTTCTCATCGGCTCGGTAGGCGGCACCGAGAGCGTTACGGAGGGCGCCGGTCCGGGCGGGGGAGCCGCGGCCGAGGCCCTCGATCGGCTCCTCGTGGGAGCGGAGCGCAGCCACTACGGGCGACCGGGTGACGACGCGCAGTCCGCGCGGGCGGCGGAACGCGTGGCCGACCTCGACGTGGTGCTCCGCGGCATCCATTCGGTGTCGGGCCGGCGCCTGCGGGTGCGGGCGACGCTGCTGCCGGCATCGCTCTGGCGCCCCGGCGAGCGACGAATCGGACGCCCAGCCGCGAACGCGTAGAATCTCCCCTCGTGAGTAGATTCAAGAAGACCCCGTACAAGGTCGATGTGCGCGACCTGATCAACCGCCCGGGCACCATGCACGAACGGCACCTCGAAATCGTCGTGCCGGGAGACCTCGGCGAGAGCCTGGTCGCCGTGAAGGCCGGCTCTACCGTGATCGCGAACCTGCGCCTCGAAACCCTGCACGAGGGCATCCTCGTGTCGGCCCAGGTGTCCGGAATCGCCGCCGGAGAGTGCGGCAGATGCCTCATCGACGTCGAATTGCCGGTCCAAGTCGAGTTTCACGAGCTTTTCGCGTACTCTCTAGACGAAGCTTATGAAAGTGAAGTTCAAGATGACCACGTGGATCTTGAACCTCTGATCAGGGATGCGGTGGTGTTGTCACTGCCGTTCCAGCCGGTTTGCCGGCCGGATTGCCCAGGTCTCGACCCCGAGACCGGTGAACGGCTTACCGAGGCCCCTGAGTTCCTACCCGAAGAAAAGCGCGATCCCCGGTGGGCCGCGCTCATGGAATTCCAAGCTTCCGAAAGCAGCGGCACGGATGAAGACATCCAGGCTGAAACGGATAGAGAAGAGAAGTAGTCATGGCAGTCCCGAAGCGCAAGCAATCACGCTCCAACACCCGTTCACGTCGTTCCTGTTGGAAGGCCGAAGCTCCCACCCTGGTCAAGACCATGGAAAACGGCAAAGTTGTCTACAGCCTGCCGCACCGCGCCAAGGTCGTCACCGACGCCGCCGGCACGGCGCTGTTCATGGAATACAAGGGCCGCAAGGTCGCCGACGTTTAGTCTCGTTGTGCTCGAACGTCTGATGCCGCGCCGACGGATGCCGGGAGTCCCGATTCAGGGTCCCGATCCGTTGAGTCGCGGCATCAGTGTTTTCGGTCGGCATCTGCCTGGCGGGCACTCGCTGAGTCGGCACTCGTGAGCGTCGATCCCGAGGTCTCGTCCTTGCTGGCGACTCTCGGCGTGCAGATCGACCCGGCCTTGCTTGAGCTCTCTCTCACCCACCGCTCGTACGCGTACGAGCACGGCGGCATACCCAACAATGAGCGCCTCGAATTTCTCGGTGACTCGATTCTGGGGCAGGCCGTGACGGTCATGCTCTATCGGGAGTACACGCAGCTCGACGAGGGTGACCTTGCCAAGCGCCGGGCCAGCCTGGTGTCGAGCGTTGCCCTGGCGGGCATCGCGCGCGGCATCGGATTGGGTGCGTACGTGCGCCTCGGCCGCGGCGAGATCCTCACCAATGGGCGCGACAAGTCGTCGATCCTTGCCGACACCGTCGAGGCGCTCATCGGAGCGGTCTACCTCGACTCCGGCGGAGAGACGGCGACGGCGCTCGTGCTGCGCCTGATCGAGCCGCTCCTCCGTGACCCAGGGCACTTCGGAGTGTCCATGGACCCCAAGACGAGCCTGCAGGAAGCCGCGGCTCGCCTGGGAACCGGGGTTCCCGTGTATTCCATCGCGGAAAGCGGACCCGATCACTCCAAGATCTTCATCGCCACCGTCACTGTGGGTGACGTCAGTGCGGTCGGCGGGGGCACGAGCAAGAAGCACGCCGAGATGGCCGCCGCGCTCGACGCCTGGACGCGCCTCAGCACTCCCTGAGCTGCTGTCAGGCCGTGACGCTGAAAGGCTCGCATGCCCGAACTTCCTGAAGTGGAGGTCGTTCGCGCCGGCCTGGCGCCGGCCGTAACCGGCGCCGTGATCGCCGGTGTCGAGGTCTTCGAGCCACGATCCCTGCGTCGCCATGACTCCGCGAGCGGGTATTTTGCCGACCTGTTGCAGAGGCGGGGCGTGCTCGCCGCCGTCCGCCGGGGTAAGTTCCTCTGGCTGCCGCTGGATTCCGGGCGCGCCCTGGTCGTGCACCTCGGAATGAGTGGTCAGGTGCTGCTGCGCAGCCCCGGATCGGACACGGACCGGCACCTGCGCATCCGTTTGCAGATCGAGCACCCGGAACACGGCGAGCTGTGGGTCAACTTCGTCGACCAGCGCATCTTCGGCAGTATGGCCGTGGACTCGATGCAGCCCACCCGCGACGGGCTGACGGCCGGGTACTCCGGGCTCGCAGGCGGCGCGACCGGGGCGGACGGACTGGCCGGTTCAGGCCTGGGCTGGTCGGGGCTGATCCCGTCGCAGGTGGCGCACATCGCGCGCGACCCGCTGGATCCGGGCTTCTCGGCGCCGCTCTTCCTGGCTGCCCTGGCCCGCAAGAAGACCGGGATCAAGCGCGCCCTGCTCGACCAGACCCTGATCAGCGGCATCGGGAACATCTACGCCGACGAGGCCCTTTTCGAGGCCCGGGTGCACTACGAGCAGCCGGCAGACTCCCTGTCGCCCGCGAAGGGGCGGGCGCTGCTCGGCGCGGTCCGCAGCATCCTGAACCGGGCCCTGGCCGAGGGCGGCACCAGTTTCGATGCGCAATACGTGAACGTGAATGGTCAGTCCGGGTATTTTTCGCACCGCCTCAACACGTACGGCCGGCAGGGTCTACCGTGCCCCCGCTGCGGCACACTGCTCGTGCGGCAGCAGTTCATGAACCGCAGTTCACACCTCTGCCCGCGATGCCAACGGCTGCGCTGAGGCTCGCTGCCCGCGAGAAGCCTGCCTGTCGAACAAAAATACGAAAGTCTTTCGAATATCAAGTGAATAACTCTCGACTTTAATTACCATCTTCGCTAACCTCGGACCATGACAACCACCGCAGATGACCTCAGAGCGGCAACGGATGCCGACGCCCGCCTGGGCTCGTCCTGCGCCGACTATGAGCACCTCGCCGACGCCGCGGTGCTGGCCGGTCAGAAGCAGATCGCGGCCGCCCGCCGCCTCTTCGACACCCGATCCGCGTGGATGGCGGCGACCATCGCCCGGCGTTCCCGGCCCGAACTCGGCCATTCAGGTCTGGCCGCGCAGCAGGGATTCCTCTCGCCCGAGGCGCTGATCCAAAAGGTGACGGGCTCGACCAAGACCGACGCGTTCAAACTGGTCGCGGTCGGCACGATGATGGCCGATGCCGAGGCGGCGCAGGCGCGCGTCGAGGCGGCCGTGGAGTCGCCGGACGCTGATGCCGCCGAGGTTGCGGAGTTCGTTGCGAAGGTACCCTGGCAGGCGCCGATCGCCCGCGCGGTCACCAGTGGCGCTCTCTCCGTCGACGCGGCCGAGTCGATCCGTTTTGGTCTCGGCCAGATCGACGCGGCGGTCACCGCCGACAAGCTCACCGAAGCCCTGACCCTGCTTCTTGTCGAGGCGTCGACGCTGAACACTGACCAGGTCTTCAGACTCGCGCGGCGCATGCGCGACCGCCTCGACGAGGCCGGCATTGCCGCCCGGGAGAAGCAGGCCCACGACGACCGGTTCCTGAAGGTCTACCGGCTCGGCAACGGCAAGGTGCGTCTGGATGGCCTCTTCGCGACCGAAGACGGCGAGTTCGTGCTCTCCGTCTTCGACTCGATCACCAGCCCTCGCCGCGGCGGGGTGCGCTTCGTCGACAAGGCGAAAGCCGCGTGGGCCACACGCATGCAGGACGACCCCCGCACCACGGACCAGATCGCCGCCGATGCCCTCGTGCAGCTGCTGAAGATCGCCGGCGAGGCCGATCAGGGCCGGGTGTTCGGCGGTCACCGCCCTTCGGTGCGGGTCATCGTGACCGAAAAGGCCGTCAAACCGCGCCAGCCGGGAGCCCTGAAGTCCGCGGCCACGGGCAGATCGAAGGCAACCCCGAGCCGATCTCGCAGGAAACGATCGACCGGCTCCACTGCGACACCGGAACCCGAAGCCTCCAGTTCGACGACACCGGGCAGATCATCGACGTCGGCGGTGACGAACGACTCTTCACCGAGGCACAGCGCGCCGCCATGGGAGTGCGCGACGGCGGATGCCGGTGGGTGGACTGCGACAGATCACCCGCCTGGACTGAAGCACACCACATCACTGAGTGGTTGAAAGACAACGGCTACACGGACCTCGCCGACGGGGTACGCTCTGCCACCCGCACCACCTGTTGCTGCATAACCGGCACTGCCCTCTTTGCTGGCTTTTCGGTCTTTTGTTCTTTGGCTTTGGGCTTTTGGTTGTCGGGTCTTGGGATCTGGGTCTTTGGCTCTGGGACTCAGGGCTCGGGGATTCAGGGCTCGGCAGGCTTGAGGGCCGGAGGGCCGGGTTAGAGGGCGTCGCGGCGCCAGGCTCCCTCGTAACCGAGCGGCACGAAGCCGATGGCCTCGTTGACCGTGAGCATGTGCCGGTTCTCCTCAGCGTTATAGGTCAACACCGACGGATGCCCGGGGCGCTCCGCCGCGAGCAGCTCGAGGTTCGCCACCTTCAGCAGCATCCCCAACCGGCGGCCGCGGTGCTCGCGCAGCACCAGAGTGTCCTCCTGGCTGACCGCGCGGCGGGACTCCGCCGGCACCTCCAGTTCGGTGAATCCCACGAGGTAGCCGCTCGGGCCATGCAGCACCGCCGAGGTCAGCGCCGTGCGCCTGCCGGCGGCAGCCTTCTGCTCCTCCTGCATGACGCGCTCGGGCGTCCAGAGCTGCTCCGGTTCGGCAAGGCCGGCGCTCGGGGCATCCGTGCTCATGCGCGTGTAGAGCACCGCCAGATCGGGCAACCATTCCGGCGGGGTGCGATCGACCCACTGCAGCACTGCATAGTCCGGACCCGCGTGCGCGGCGGCGGCGTCGCGCAGTCGGCGTAGCTGCGTGGGATCCACCGGCAGGGTAAGCCGGCTGGCGCGCACGACCTGCTCGAGGAGGTAGCCGCGGCCCTGAAGGAACCGAACCTCGGGGTTGCCGAGCGGAACCGAACCGAACCCGGTGGAGGAGTGAATGCGCTCACCCGGCGCTGTCGGTGATGGTGCGTAGACGATCTGAACGCTACGGTCCAAGGACTGCGCGATCGCTTCGAGCGGGGCAGTGAGGGCTGAGCCGATGCCTCGCCGTCGGTACTCGGGAAGCACTTCCACGGCCAACCACGCGTGCTCGGCAGAATCCTCCGGAAGGGTCTCGTAGTGACCGCGCCCGACAAGGCGTCCCTTGGACCGGGCCACGAAGAGGCGTTTGGGCTCCCACGCCTGCATGAGCCAGCCCGGCAGGAGCTCTTCGGCGGTCAGCTCCAGGTCGGTGGTGCCATACGCCTCGGCCTCGACCGTGTTGCGCACCCCGTTTGCCGCCTCGAAATCGGCCCAGCCGGGAGCCTGCGGCGCGGCGGGGATGGCGAGTTCGTCGATCTCGAAGGTGAAGGTCCCCATGATCGGCCAGCGTAGCGCCGCCCCTGCCGCCCCTGCCGCCCGGGCTCGGCCCCAACCCCGAACCAATTCGACGGAGATTTTGCTCAAACCCGGCCCGAGACATCCGTTTCCGCTCCAAATCGGCAAAATCTCCGTCGAATTCGTCAGGGACCGCGCCTACCGCCAGGGACCGCGCCTACCGCCAGGGACCGCGCCTACCGGGCGGTGGCGGCTGTGTCCGGTACCGTTACTGGGGGTGGCGCGCCGGGCAGCCGCGACCCGAGTCAGCGACGAAAGGGGGCGAAACCGTGTATCTGAAAAGCCTCACGCTCAAAGGCTTCAAATCCTTCGCCCACCCCACCACGTTCGCCTTCGAACCCGGCGTCACCTGCGTGGTCGGGCCCAACGGCTCGGGCAAGTCCAACGTCGTCGACGCACTCGCCTGGGTGATGGGCGAGCAGGGCGCGAAGACCCTTCGCGGCGGCAAGATGGAAGACGTCATTTTCGCCGGCACGTCCACCAAGGGCCCACTCGGCCGGGCGGCCGTGACGCTGACCATCGACAACACGGATGGCGCGCTACCGATCGACTACACCGAGGTCACCATCTCCCGCACCCTCTTTCGCAACGGCGCGAGTGAGTATGCGATCAACGGGCGCACCTGCCGCCTGCTCGACGTGCAGGAGCTGCTCAGCGACTCCGGCCTCGGCCGGGAGATGCACGTGATCGTGGGGCAAGGGCAGCTCGACGCCGTGCTGCGCGCCAGCCCCGAGGAGCGCCGCGGGTTCATCGAGGAGGCCGCCGGCATTCTCAAGCACCGTCGGCGCAAGGAGAAGACCCTCCGCAAGCTCGACGGCATGCAGGCCAACCTCACCCGGCTCAGCGACCTCGCCGGGGAGATCCGGCGGCAGCTCAAACCGCTCGGACGCCAGGCCGACATCGCCCGCGAGGCGCAGATCATCGCCGCCGTCGCCCGCGACGCCCGGGCCCGGCTCCTCGCCGACGACGTGGTCACGCTGCGTATCGCGCTCGACGCGCACGGCCGCACCGAGAGCGAGCGGCACGCCGAACGACTCGTGCTGACCGAACAGCTCGAGACTCGGCAGCGGCGCCTGCGCCGACTCGAGCAAGAGCAGATCGGCGACGCCGTCGACCGAGCCCGGCGCACGAACTTCGGCCTGGAATCCGTGCAGGAGCGCCTGCGCGGCCTCTACACCCTCGCCAACCAGCGGCTGGCCCTGCTCGGCTCGCAGGCCGAGTCCGTGGACGCCGGCCCCAGCGTGACCACGGCGATGCTGACGGATGCCGCCGCCGAGATCGACGCGCTGCGTAGCCGCATCGACGTGGCCGACTCCACCTGGGCTGCCGCCCGCGCGGCCACCGAGGAGGCCCGGGGCCGGCTCGACGCCCTCGACGAACAGATCGCCGCCCAGGCCGTGCTGGTCTCCCGGCACGACCTTCACCTCTCCCAGCTGACCGGGCAAGCCGAGACCGCCGCGGGCCGCCTGGCCTCCGTGCGCGGCGAGGTGCTGCGGCAGCAGAACGCCCTCAATGCCGCCCGTGGCCGGGTCGACACGGCTGAGGCACACCTCGCCGGACTCGACGCGGACGCCGCGGCGCTCGACGCGGCCGCCGTCGACGCCGGCGAGAGCCACCCGGCCGAGGCTGCCGCCGCGGCCCGGTCTGCCGTCGCCCAGGCGGAGGTCGAGGTCGAACGCCTGCGCGACGAACTGCACCTCGGCGAACGCGAACGGGACGCCCTCGCCGCCCGCGCGGGGGCACTGTCCCTCGCCCTGGACCATAAGGACGGCTCGGCGGCCCTGCTCGCTGCGGCGCCGGCGGGCATCCGTGGTCTGGTGGCCGAGCATGTGCGCGTGCGGCCCGGCTACGAGGCCGCCATCGCCGCCGCCCTCGGCTCCCTCGCCGACGCCGTGCTCGCCGACACCTGGAGCGCGGCCGTCGACGCCATCGTGCGCGCCCGCGCCGACGATCTCGGCCGGGTCGAACTGATCGTGGCCGGCACGATCGACGAAGACGCCAGGGCCGACGCCCCGCCCGCAGACGCGACCGGCGATGCGACGGCCGGCACGATCGACGCCGACGCGCCCGGTGACGGCACGGCGGATACCGGCATGTCAGGTATTGGCACGTCGGGTACCGGCACGACGGATGTCCTCGCACCCGACACCCGGCCCGACCTCGCCGTGCAGCCCGGGCTGCTCTGGGCCGAATCGGTGATCGACGCGCCACCCGGGGTGCTCGGCCTGCTCCGGCGTACAGCGATCGCCGACGACCTCGACGCCGCCCGAGCCGCCGTGGACCGATTCGGACCCCGATCCGAGGAAGTGGAGACCGTTGGCGTGGCGACCGCCGAGCGCGCAGCCCTCCCGATCACCGTCATCACCCGGGCCGGGGACGTATTCAGCGACACCGTGCTGTGCGGTGGTTCCGGGGCCCGGCGCAGCCGCCTCGAGCTCATCGCCGACCGCGATGCGGCCGCCGACTCGCTCGCTGCGGTGCGCACCCGGCTCGAGCAGGTCGTCGCCGACCTCGCCGAGGCCCGCGTCGTGCTGTCCGCCCGCAAGACCCAGGCCCAGGCGGCCGCCGCCCGGGTGCGGGCGTTCGAGTCCCGCACGACCGTGCAGGCCGAGAAGACCAACCGGGCCACCGTGCAGCTCGAGGCGGCCGCCGCCGAACTGAGTCGGCTCTCCGCCGCCCTCCTGCTGCAGGCCGAGGCCGTCGCCGCCCTCGAGGCCGCGAGCGAGACGGCCCGCACCGCGCGCGACGAACAGCGCGCCCGGCCGCGCCCGGTGCCGGATACCGGACCTCGCGACGCGCTCGTCGCCGCCCTCGAGGCCGCGCGCGAAGCCGAGGTCGAGGCCCGGCTCCAGGCCGAGACCGCCCGCGAACGCGTGCGCGCCGGGCAGGCGCGGGCCGACGCGCTCGCGAAACAGCAGACTGCCGCGCGGGCGGCGGCCGAGGAGGCAGCCCGGCGTGCGGTCATCCGTCGCCGTCAGGTGGATGCCGCCAGCCGGGTGGCCGAGGCGCTCCCGCTGGTGCTTGCCTCGGTCGACGCCTCCGCCAGCGAGGCCAGGCTGCGCCTGGCCACCGCCGAGGCGGAGCGCAGCAGCCAGAACGAGGAAATCGCGGCGCTGCGCCGGGAGGACAGCGCCCTCCGCGCCCGGTTGCAGGCCGTCACCGAGACCGTGCACGGCCTGGAACTGGCCATCTACGAGAAGAAGCTGCACCTGTCCGGGCTGCTCGAGCGCGCCGTCAGCGACCTCGGTCTGACCGAAGACGTGCTCGTGGCCGAGTACGGGCCCGACCAGCCGATCCCGGGCGCCGTCCAGAACAGCTCAGACCCGACCGCCGAACCCGTCCGCTTCGACCGGGACGACCAACAGCGCCGCCTGACCGTCGCCGAGCGCCGCTACGCCCAGCTCGGCCGAGTGAACCCGCTGGCCCTCGAGGAGTTTGCCGCGCTCGAGCAGCGGCACCGCTTCCTCACTGAGCAGCTCACCGACCTCACCAACACGCGCCGCGACCTGCTCACCATCATCGAGGAGATCGACGAGAAGATGGGTGCCATCTTCGGCAGCGCCTTCGACGACACCCAGGCGGCGTTCGCCGAGGTGTTCCCGGTGCTGTTCCCGGGCGGGAGCGGCAGCATCCGTCTCACCGATCCCGACAGCCTGCTCACGACCGGCATCGAGGTCTCGGTCAAGCCCGCCGGCAAGAAGATCGAGCGGCTCTCGCTGCTGTCGGGCGGGGAGCGCTCGCTCGCTGCCGTGGCCCTGCTGATCGCCATCTTCAAGGCCCGCCCGAGTCCGTTCTACATCATGGACGAGGTCGAGGCTGCCCTCGACGACGCCAACCTCGGCCGGCTGCTGACTATCTTCGAGGACCTGCGCGCCACCAGTCAGCTCATCGTGATCACCCACCAGAAACGCACGATGGAGATCGCGGATGCCCTTTACGGCGTCTCGATGCGGCTCGATGGGGTCTCGGCCGTGGTCGGGCAGCGCATCGCGAAGGATGACGAGCAGGCATCCTGACACGTCGCCGCTGATCGCCGCTGTCGAGTGAAGAACGTTAGCGCAGCACGGCCAGGAGTCGCGCGCAGGCCTCGTCGACCCGGCGGCAGGCCATGCTGCAGGTGTGCCAGCCCGGATGCAGCCGGGCCATGTTCTCGCAGGCCGCGATCGATGCCCGGGCGGCCTCGCGGCAGGTTTCCAGCAGCGCGATGGTCATCAGCCCGTCCTTGCGCGCATGCCAGGACAGCAGCCGGCTCGTCGACGAGCACACCTCGATACAGTCCAGGTCGGCGAAGAAGCAGCGGGTGATGTCGCCGTTGCCCTTGATGCGGAGGCAGGCGTCCGCGCAGTCCTCGCTTACCGTCACGAGCGCGTCGCACGCCGCGATGCACCGGTTGATCCCGGTGCGCACACTCTCGGGCCCTGTGCTGACTGCCATGCCGACACCCTAGACCGGGTCCGGGCGGCTGTCGGGGGGCTTGCACATTCCTGCTCGGAAGGACGTGCCGCGACGTGGACGATGCCGACACAAGAGGGTGAGGTCTGGGCCGTCACCCCATCATTCTGCCGGGTCGGGTCGCTCGTGTGACGGCACGAATCGCACGAACGAGCGTTATCGGGGCGGTGCCGCTCCCGGTCCGCACCATCGGTTCGGAGGTCCTCCGCTCGGTACGCGCCGGCTGCGCCGCTTCGCGCGAGGCACACCTGGGGCGCAGCGGCGCAGATACCGCGCGAGCCATAGGCTGTAGGTATGGCAGAACGCACCCCCTGGTCTCTCTCCGGCGCACTGCGCGGCATGTTCGCGAAGAAGCTCATCGACGCCGAAACCTGGGAAGACCTCGAAGACGCGCTCATCCAGGCCGACTTCGGTCCCAGCATCACGGAGGCGGTCGTGGCCGACCTGCGGGCCAAGGTCGCCAGGTACAACACGACCGACCCGACCGACCTGCAACGGATGCTGCGCGAAGGCCTCGAGGAACGGCTCTCCAAGCTCGACTCCACCCTCAACCTCAGCGCGCGGCCTGCCGTCGTGCTCGTCGTCGGCGTCAACGGCGTCGGCAAGACCACCACGATCGGCAAATTCGCGAAGTTCCTGCGCACCTACAACCGCAGCGTGCTGATCGGGGCGGCAGACACGTTCCGTGCGGCCGCCGTGGAACAGTTGGCAACCTGGGCCGAACGGGCGGGCGCCGACATCGTGCGGCCGCAGGCCCACGGCCAGGACCCGGCATCCGTCGCCTTCCAGACCGTCGAGCGGGCCATGAAAGACGGCACGGAGATCGTGATCATCGACACCGCCGGGCGGCTGCAGACCAAGGGCGGCCTGATGGACGAACTCACCAAGATCCGCAAGGTGATCGAGAAGCAGACCCCGATCGCCGAGGTGCTCCTCGTGCTCGACGCGACGACCGGCCAGAACGGCCTGGCCCAGGCCGAGGCCTTCATCCAGCACGCCGGCGTGACCGGGCTCGTGCTCACCAAACTGGACGGATCCGCCAAGGGCGGCTTTGTGCTCGCCGTGCAGGAGAAGACCGGCATCCCCATCAAGCTCGTGGGCCAGGGCGAGGGCATCAACGACCTCACCGGTTTCACGCCGCACGTTTTCGCACAAAAACTCGTCGGATAGGACAGTCATGACCATCGAACACGATTTCTTCGGAATTCTCGGCAGTGACGATGCTGGCGAGGTCTGCTGGTCGGATTCGGCCGAACTGGGCGACCAGGACGTGCAGATCGACCTCAGCTTCCCCGACGAGGAGTCCGTCTCGGCCGAAGCGCTCGACATTGCGGCGGCCATGGTCAACGACATCGAGGGACTCGATTCGCAGGCCCGCGAATCGCTCGTGGCCGACCTCAGCAAGGAGGGCTCGGTGACGGGCGCCTACATCACGACCGAACTCGACGAAATGGATCCCGAGGTTCTCGACGACGCCCTGATCTGGGATTCGGGCGACAAACAAATCGATTTTCTGCGCTCCATCCAGCTGCAGCGGATCGGTTTCCACCCGCACCACTTCCGTAGCGAGGAGCACTTCGCGGTGCTCGAGTACTCGATCAGCCCCGATGACACCGACGCCCTGCTCGTGGTCACGATCGACGTGCACGGCGACCCCGTACTGATCGCCGTCGAGCAGTAGCGCAGCAGTCCGGTCGGACGTCGGTGCTCCCTACTGGATGGTGCCCTTGGCCGGGTCGCCGAACGGCACGTTCTGCAGCACCTTGACGTCCGTGGAGACGGCCAATGCCTCATCGGTGAGCGCACCAAGTTCGGTGATTCCCGCGCCGGTCGCGTGCACCGCGAGGTCGGCGACGCTGGCCCAGCGCTCGACCATGACCACCAGGTCACCGTCGGTGTGCGCGGCATACAGTTCGCAGCCGGTCTCGGCGTGCACCGTGGGGGAGACCACGGCGAACGCGTCCAGGATCTCCTGGCTGCGACCGGGCTTCGGGGTGAGTACGGCGACGACGACGACGGACATGGTGACTCCTGGCTTCGGATGCGGTTTGCGCACCCGAACAAACGTAGGCTCCGCGACCGGTTAAACTAAACGCATCATGGCTACTTTTGGAAACCTCTCAGATCGCCTAGCCGAGACGTTCAAGAATCTCCGCACCAAGGGCAAGCTCAGCGCGGCGGATGTCGACGGCACCGTTCGCGAGATCCGGCGCGCACTGCTCGACGCCGACGTCGCCCTCGAGGTGGTCAAGGACTTCACCGGCAAGGTGCGCGAGCGTGCCCTCGGCGACGAGGTCAGCAAGGCGCTGAACCCGGCCCAGCAGGTCGTCAAGATCGTCAACGAGGAGCTCGTCGAGATCCTCGGCGGTCAGCAGCGCCGACTCGAATTCGCCAAGAAGCCGCCGACCATCATCATGCTCGCCGGCCTCCAGGGTGCCGGTAAGACCACCCTCGCCGGCAAGCTCGCGAAGTGGCTCGCGAAAGACGGCCACACCCCGATCCTGGTCGCGGCCGACCTGCAGCGCCCGAACGCGGTCACCCAGCTCGAGGTCGTCGGCGCCCAGGCGGGCGTGCCCGTCTACGCGCCCGAGCCCGGCAACGGCGTCGGCAACCCGGTCAAGGTCGCCCGCGACGGCGTCAAGTACGCGCAGCAGAAGATGCACGACGTGGTCATCGTCGACACCGCCGGACGCCTCGGCGTCGACGCGGAGATGATGAAGCAGGCCGCGGACATCCGCACGGCCATCGACCCCGACGAAGTGCTCTTCGTGATCGACGCCATGATCGGCCAGGACGCGGTGGCCACCGCCAAGGCGTTCCAGGACGGCGTCGACTTCACCGGCGTGGTGCTCTCCAAGCTCGACGGCGACGCGCGCGGCGGTGCGGCCCTGTCCGTGGCCTCGATCACCGGCCGTCCGATCATGTTCGCGTCGACCGGTGAGAGCCTCGACGACTTCGAGCCGTTCCACCCCGACCGCATGGCCAGCCGCATCCTCGACCTCGGTGACATCCTCACCCTGATCGAGCAGGCGCAGGGTGCCTTCGACGAAGACGAAGCACGCAAGATGGCGGAGAAGTTCTCCACCGACAGTTTCACCCTCGACGACTTCCTCGGGCAGATGCAGCAGCTGCGCAACATGGGTTCGATCAAGAAGATGATGAGCATGCTCCCCGGCGCCGGCGCCATGAAGCAGCAGCTCGAGAACTTCGACGAGCGCGAGATCGTGCGCACCGAGGCCATCATCCAGTCGATGACCAAGGCCGAGCGCACCACCCCGAAGCTGTTGAACGGATCCCGTCGGCTGCGCATCGCCCGCGGCGCCGGATCGACCGTGACCGAGGTCAACCAGCTCGTGTCGCGATTCGAGCAGGCCGCCAAGATGATGAAGACGGTCGCCAAGGGCGGCATGCCCAACATCCCCGGCATGGGCCCGGTCCCCGGCGGCATGGGCGGCGGCGGCCGTGGCAAGCCGCAGCCCAAGAAGAAGGGCTCGAAGTCGGGCAACCCGGCCAAGCGCGCGGCGGAGAATCTGGCGATCGCGTCCGGTGAGAAGCCCGCTGGCGCGGGCCCCGGTGCGGGCGGCGGCACGGGCTTCGGCCTCGGCGGCGCCAGGAAGGCGGGCGGTCCCACCGAAGACGAGATGGCCGCCCTGCAGAAGATGCTCGGTCGGTGACACTGCGCCGCAAACGCTGAGCCGCTGACTGCGCTGCGGATGCCCCCGGCCGCCGGTTTAGGATGAGCGCATGACCTCCTCCACGCCCTCCTCCACGCCTTCCTCCACGGCCGACCGGGTGCGTATCGGTGTGCAAATCGCCCCGCAGCACGCCCTCTATCCGAAGATCCGGGTGACCGTGGCGGAGGTCGAGGCCCTGGGCACGGACATCGCGTTCGACTGGGACCACTTCTTTCCGCTCTCCGGCGAGAAGAACGGCCTCCACTTCGAGTCTTGGACGCTCCTCGCGGCCTGGGCGGAGCAGACCTCCACCATCGAGCTGGGCGCGCTGGTCAACTGCAATGGCTACCGCAACCCCGACCTGCAGGCCGACATGGCGCGCACCATCGACCACATCAGCGGCGGCCGGTTCATCTTCGGCACCGGCTCCGGCTGGTTCGAGCGCGACTACGACGAGTATGGCTTTGAGTTCGGCACCGCGGGCACCCGCCTGGACGCCCTCGAAGCCGACCTCCCGCGGATCGAGGCGCGCTGGGCGAAGCTGAACCCGCCGCCCCTGCGCGACATCCCGGTGCTGATCGGCGGCGGGGGCGAGAAGAAGACCCTCCGGATCGTGGCGAGACATGCGGACATCTGGCATTCGTTTTCCACTCCCGCGGTGCTCGAGCACAAGCTCGGCGTGCTCTCGAAGTGGTGTGACACGGTGGGCCGGGATCTCTCCGAGATCGAGATCTCCACCGAGCTGCGGGCCCGTACCGTAACCGAGGCCGACGAGCTCTATGACCTAGGCGCCCGCCTCTTCACCCTTGGGCTGTCCGGCCCGCACTACGACCTGGCCTCGCTCACTGACTGGCTCGCCTGGCGCGACACAAAAAACGCGCTCGAGACGGGCTGCACCCGAGATGCGTGAGTCCTAATCGAGTGGTGGTATGGCTCCCGGATGGTCAGTCCTGCCCGCACCACGTGGACGCTGATCATTACAGGCGGAACGCCGGCTTCGGTGGTGAACCAATTCGACGGAGATTTTGGTGTGAAACGGGTTTTTCGGTGTGTGACGGGCCGATTCCGCCAAAATCTCCGTCGAATTCGTTGGGGACGGAGTTGCTGCAGGGCCGCGGACCCGAGAGACACGATAACCGGAACGCACTCACATCCCGCGTCACGGTCCACTGCCTGCCTGCGTCGACATCACGAACACCCGGCTCGGAACCCCCAAGCCGCGATCCCGCATCGTCCACGGCCATGAGGGCTCACTCAGCTATGCGGGGAGGCCCGTGCGGAGTTCGCGGGTCAGCGACTTCACGACGGCCGGCAGGCTGCCGCCGTGCGCCTCGGCGACGCGCAGCTGCCGCTGGTAGCTCGCACCCGCGGTGATGATCCGGTTCAGGCTCTGCAGCTCGTCCAGGCAGCCCAGACGCTCGGCGACGGGGGAGAGGATGCCGATCAGCCGGCGCACATCGTCGGTCACCAGGCTTTCGGCGCCCGCGGCATCCGTGATGATCTCGGCGTCCAGGCCGTAGCGAGCGGCCCGCCATTTGTTCTCGCGAACGAACCACGGCTGCATCGACCCGACCGTCTCGCCGGCGTCGAGACGCTTAGACATCCAGTCGACCAGGCACTGGATGAACGCGGCGATGGCGCCGAGTTCCTCCGTCGTGGACACGCCGTCGCAGGCGCGCACCTCGATGGTTCCCCATCGCGGCGACGGACGGATGTCCCAGCGCACCTCGGTCGCGTCCTCGATCACCCCGGTGGCGGTCATATCGGCCACGTAGCGCTCCCAGGCCTCCCAGTCCTGCAGGATCCACGGCAGGCCGGCGGTGGGCAACTGCTGGAACATGAGGGCGCGGTTGGAGGCGTAGCCGGTGTTCACGCCGGCCCAGAACGGGCTCGACGCCGACAGGGCCTGCAGGTGCGGCAGGTAGCCGAGCAGGCCGTTCAAAATCGGGATGACCTTGGCCTTGTCCTCGATCCCCACATGCACGTGGATGCCCCAGATCATCATGTTGCGGCCCCACCACTGGGTGCGGTCGATCAACCGGTGGTAGCGGGCCTTGTCCGTGACCTTCTGGTCGAACCACTGGCTGAACGGATGCGATCCGCTAGAGATGAGTTCGACGCCCCGCGGATCCGTGATGGCGCGCACCTCGTCAACCTGGACGGCGACATCCGTGACGGCGCCCGCAACTGTATGGTGCACCCCCGACACGAGTTCGACCGTGTTCAGGAGCAATTCCCCGGTGATGTGCGGATGCGGCGTGCCGTCGGGCGCAGCCAGAGCCGTCAGCACCTCTTCGGCCAGGCAGACCAGGTCACCCGACTCGCGGTCGACGAGGGCGAGTTCCCACTCGATGCCAATGGTTGACCGTTTCGACCGGGCAAATTCGATCCCCATGCGCGGTCCTTCCGATCCTGGTTCACCCCTTCGGGCGTGGTTGTGTGACAATCCTGACACCGATTGGCGAAGCGGCGCTTCAGCCGGCCGCGGGTCCGGTGATGACCGCGCCGCCCAGCCGGTCGATTATCAGAAAGTCGTCGATGTCTGACAGAATGATCAGTCGAGTTCTCTTGCGTCCGACCCTCTACTCAGGCGCAGGAAAAACCTTATTGAGCTTGTGCCGAGTGTGCCCCCACGCTCACGGCCCCCAGTTCGCCAAAAATCAAATACACAGGAGAATTGTGGCTGTCAAAATTCGTTTGAAGCGCATGGGCAAGATCCGTGCACCGTACTACCGCATCGTCGTTGCCGACGCGCGCACCAAGCGCGATGGTCGTGTCATCGAAGAGATCGGCATCTACCACCCCACGCAGGAGCCCTCCATCATCGAGGTCAAGTCCGAGCGTGCCCTGTACTGGCTGGGCGTTGGAGCACAGCCGACAGAGCAGGTTGAGGCTCTCCTCAAGCTGACCGGCGACTGGGGCATCTTCAAGGGTGACAAGAACGCCGTCAGTACCGTGAAGTTCAAGGAGCCGAAGGCTCCGTTCGTCGCCGACGAGAAGAAGAAGCCGGTTCTGAAGCCGAAGGCCGTCAAGCCTGTGGCCAAGGAAGAGGCACCCAAGGAGACCGAGGCTGCCGCGGAGGCAACCGAAGAGGACAAGGCGTAATTTTGCTCGCTCCCGCGCTTGAGCACCTCGTCAAGGGGATCGTCGATCACCCGGACGATGTGCATGTTGTGACCCAGACGTCCCCACGGGGCGAGGTTCTCGAGGTTCGTGTGAGCCCCGAAGACCTCGGCCGCGTGATCGGGCGTTCCGGGCGCACCGCCAAGGCACTGCGCACCCTCGTGGCCGCGCTGGCCGACGGCCGGCGCGTGCGCGTTGACGTCGTCGACACCGATTTCTGAACTGGTAAATGAGTAGTTGGATATGAGTTCGGTGAACGACAGTACGACTCCGCGCAGCCAGTTGAGGGTGGGGCGCCTGACCAAGGCGCACGGTCTCAAGGGAGCGATCAAGCTGGAATTGTTCACGGATGACCCGGGACGTCGTTTCGTCCCGGGCGCCGTGTTCACCCTGCAGGTGCCCACGGGTTCACCCTGGCACGGCAAGAAAATCGAGCTCGTCGAGCTCCGCTGGTACAACCAGCACGCGGTGGGCTTCTTCAAGGATGTCCCCGACCGTGAAGCGGCCGAAGCCCTCGCCAAGGCGATCCTCTGGATCGACCAAGACGACGCGGAACAGTCCGGCGAAGAAGACGCCTGGTACGACCACCAGTTGATCGGCCTCTCCGTCGTGCGCGACGGCGTCCAGATCGGAACCATCGCGCGGCTGGAGCACCTTCCCGCGCAGGACCTGTTGATCGTGAAGACCCCCGCCGCCGAGGTCATGATCCCATTCGTGAAGGCCATCGTGCCCTCCGTCGACATCGCGACCGGCATCGTCACCATCACCCCGCCTCCCGGCTTGCTCGAAGAGCTCCCGGAGGAACCGGACGACGACGATGACAACGTCGACAATAGTGACAACACCGCAGCCACGGCTGCCCCCGAAACTGAATCAGAACCCCAGGCCGAGGTTGACGGAGCCCCCGGCCGGAGCTGAAACACCTCCTCGGGGAGAGGCGCGCCGCGCCCGACCGGCTCCCCACCTCGTCACGACGCGGCAGACCTCTTATTGGAGCACCGGCGCATGTCGTACGTTAAACCGAGCCAACTCGTCGATGACATCACTCACTCCGGCATGCTTAAAACGCAACTGACCCTGGGGCAAATGGTGATGCGGGGTGCGCTTGCCGGGGCGATTCTCGGAGCGGCCACGACCGTCGCCTTAACCGCCACGGCCCAGACCGGGCTGCCGATCGTCGGGGCCGTGCTCTTCCCGGTCGGCTTCGCGATGATCCTGCTATTGGGTCTCGAGCTGGTCACCGGTAGCTTCGCCCTTGTCCCGCTTGCGATCATGGAAAGGCGCACGACGGTCACCCGGGGACTCAGGAACTTCTTCGTGGTCATTCTCGCCCACCTCTTCGGGGCCGGACTGTACGCCTTCCTCTACACGACGTCGATCACTTATCTGGGCACGGACATGTCCGACCCGATGGTCCAGGCCATCATCGACCTCGCCGAGCACAAGGTGCTGCCCTACGAGGCGGTCGGTGCCGGCGGCATCCTTGTCGTGATCATCAAGGCCATGCTCTGCAACTGGATGGTCGCCATCGGCACCATCATGTTCTATACGTCCAAGTCCACGGGGGGCAAGATCCTCGCGATGTGGCTGCCGGTGACGACCTTCTTCAGCCTCGGCCTCGAGCACGCGATCGTCAACATGTTCGCGATCCCGGCCGGCATCATGCTCGGCGCCGACGTCACGGTCGGGCAGTGGTGGGTATGGAACCAGGCCCCGGTGCTCCTCGGCAACGTCCTGGGCGCCATCCTCTTCACCGCGCTGCCAATCTACTTCTCGCACCGTACCCATGTGAACCGCGCCCCGGCATCCGGTGAAGCAGTCGACGTCGACGCGGAGGTGGCCGCCGAGGCGACCGAGCCTGCCGAACCCTCGCTCGTTCGCTCGTAGACTTCTCCCGTGCGTATCGACATCATCACGATCTTTCCGGAGTTCTTCTCCGTCCTCGACGTCTCCCTGGTCGGCAAGGCCCGGCAATCGGGGCTGATCGACCTTCGGGTGCACAACCTGCGCGACCACACCCACGACCGGCACCACTCCGTCGACGACACGCCCTACGGCGGCGGCGCCGGCATGGTGATGAAGCCGGAGCCATGGGGTGACGCGATCGACGCGATCCTCACCGACGTGCACCCGGGTGCCGAGCCGTCGGATGCGTCCGTCATGCCCGAAACGACGGCGACGGATGCCAGTCCGCTCCTGATCTTCCCGTCCCCGGCCGGGGATTTGTTCACGCAGGCCATGGCCCGGGAGTTGGCCGAGGAATCGAACCTCATCTTCGGCTGCGGACGCTACGAGGGCATCGACCAGCGGGTCTTCGACCACTTCGAGCAGGACGGGCGGGTGCGCTTGGTCAGTCTCGGCGACTACGTGCTCAACGGGGGAGAGGTGGCCGTGATGGCCATGATCGAGGCCGTCGGTCGTCTGATCCCGGGGGTCGTCGGCAACCCGGAAAGCCTTGTCGAGGAATCCCACGAGGACGGCCTCCTCGAATATCCGAGCTACACGAAGCCCGCGGCCTGGCGCGGCCTCGACGTTCCGTCGGTGTTGCTCAGTGGCAACCACGGCGCCGTCGCGGCGTGGCGGCGGGAGCAGCAATTCTTGCGCACGGCCCGGGTGCGCCCGGACCTTCTGCCGCCAGCGAACTGAGCTCGCCGGAGCAGGTCGCCCGGGTAGTCTGATTCCGTGTTCGTACGCAGGTTCTTCTACTACTGGCAGTTCATTGCCGTCCTCGTGCTTCCGGCGTGGCTCCTGGTCGGCGCCTCCGTTTACGGCAGCGGCGGCTGGGACGTGGTCGGCAGCTTCTTCAGCGGCCTCGTGGTCGGTGTGGGCCTGCTCGCCGTGAGCCTGATCTTCTCCGCCCGCACCGAGGTGCGCAGCACCCGCATGGTGTCGTGGGCCGACGTGGGCATCCTCACGCTCTGGCACGCCCTGATCGTGGGCATGGGCTTTACCTACGGCGTCGCGCCGGGCCTCGCCGCGCTGGTGATCGTGGTCGGAATCGGCGCGTTCTGGTTCGCCATCTGGGAGCTGATCGCCGCCGCCCGCCGCAGCATGCGGGCCATGATGCTCCTGGTCGAGGAGACGGCGAGGGGCCCCGCGTTCCTGCCGACCGTGCCGCCCACGCTGCCGCCGACCGACGGTTTCAACCCCACGCCGGATCCCTCCGTCATCATCGTGCGCGAGCATCCACTCCGCCCGCCCGGGGAGTCGTTCGAGAAGAAGGAATCCGGGAAGAAGCACGGTCAGGCGCCGGAGGCCTGACCTTCACCCAGCTTTTGCGGGCATGGTGCATTTCGTGACATAATCATCGTTTGTGCCGTGGCAAGCCTCTGCCACAGGGGAGCTGCAACGTATCGGCACGAAACAAACTCATTCATTTGCTGATTCGCTCGCCTCGCGTGTCGGATCGCATAAGCCGTAGTCGTCCTGTGGCGGATACAGAGAGCGAACAGTATGCATATTCTCGACCAGGTGGATGCCCCATCCCTCCGCAAGGACATTCCGGCGTTCCGCGCCGGCGACACCGTCAAGGTCCACGTCAACATCGTTGAGGGCGCTCGCTCTCGTGTGCAGGTCTTCCAGGGAGTCGTCATCGGACGCTCCGGCGAAGGCGTGCGCGAAACGTTCTGCGTACGCAAGGTCAGCTTCCAGGTCGGCGTCGAGCGTACCTTCCCGGTGCACTCCCCGGTGATCGACCGCATCGAGGTCGTCACCCGTGGTGACGTGCGTCGCGCGAAGCTGTACTACCTGCGCAACCTGCGCGGCAAGAAGGCCAAGATCAAGGAGAAGCGCGACTAACACCCGTCGCAGTCGACTTCCAGCTTGCGCTGGATTCCCCCTGAGCTCCTCACCCGTACACTGGGTCAGGAGCTCAGGCGGTTTAATGACAGATAATTCTCTGCCCACGCGATCCAATCGCCAGGGAACAGAAACAAAGCGCAAGAAGCGCGGCGTTGCACTCTTTATACGTGACCTGCTGGTCATCTTCGTGGTGGCGCTGCTCATCTCGTTCCTGATCAAGACGTTCCTGGTGCGCTCGTTCTACATTCCCTCCGGGTCGATGGAGACCACCCTCCTGATCAACGACCGGATCATCGTGAACCAGCTCGAACCGAAACTGATCCCGGTCGAACGCGGCGACGTCGTCGTGTTCCGGGATCCGGGCGGCTGGCTGCTGCCGCAGGCGCCCCTCGAGCAGAACGCCGTCATCGCCGCCGTGGACTGGGTCATGGCCGCGGTGGGGCTGTCGGCGCCGGACAGCAACGACCACCTGATCAAACGCGTCATCGGGCTGCCGGGCGACCACGTCACCTGCTGCAACCCGCTCGGCCAGATGAGCGTCAACGACGTGCCTCTGTCCGAACCCTATGTGTCTCTGCCGACCGGGGAGACGAGCGTTTCGCAGGACGACTTCGACATCGTCGTGCCGGACGGCTCGCTCTGGGTGATGGGTGACAACCGCTACAACTCCAAGGACTCCCGCTACAACACCGAGACCCCCGGCAAGGGGTTCGTGCCCATCGACAACGTCGTCGGGCGCGCCCTCGTGATCAGCTGGCCGACCGCGCGCTGGTCCTGGCTCGACGACTTCCCGGAGGTCTTCCAGGGCGTCCCCACGGAGACGAGGTAGGGAATGGTCGTGGATCCGACCCTCGACGTCGAACGGGCGTTGCTGGCCGCCGGGGCGACCTGCGTGATCGGTGTCGACGAGGTCGGCCGCGGCGCCCTTGCCGGTCCGGTGGGGGTAGGTGTGGCCGTCGTCAACGCCTCAGCTTCGGCCTTCCCGGCCGGTTTGCGCGACTCCAAGATGCTCAGTGAACCCCGGCGCGGGCTCCTCGCGCCGCTGGCTGTCGCCTGGGCGCTGCACTCAGCGGTCGGCCTCGCGACGCCGCTGGAGGTCGACCAACTGGGCATCATCGCCGCGCTCGGCCTGGCCGGCAAGCGGGCCCTCGCGCATCTGTTCGCGGCCGGGGTCGACATCACCGGCGCCGTGGTGCTCCTGGACGGCAACGACGACTGGCTGAACAGGGCACTGAGCACTCCGCTCAACGTGGTGACCCGCGTGCGGGCCGACCAGGACTGCGCGTCGGTGGCCGCGGCATCCGTGATCGCGAAGGTGCACCGCGACGCTCTGATGATCGAGGCGGATGCCGTGACGCCCGGCTACGAGTGGGCCGGCAACAAGGGCTACGGCAGCCCCGCCCACATGGCGGCGATCGCCCTGCTCGGACCCACCCTGCTGCATCGCAAATCCTGGCTGAAGATCACAGCGTAGGATTGAGGAACCATGGAAGAAGATGAATTCGAGGACTACGACCGCGAGGTCGAGCTGGCCCTGTACCGCGAGTACCGAGACGTTGTGGGGCAGTTTCAGTACGTCGTCGAGACCGAACGACGCTTCTATCTCGCGAACGAGGTCGAACTGGTGCGCCGTGACACGGAGCACGACTTCTACTTCGAATTGACCATGAAAGATGTCTGGGTCTGGGACGTCTACCGTTCCGACCGGTTCGTGAAGTCGGTGCGGGTGCTGACCTTCAAAGACGTCAACGTCGAGGAACTCGCGTCCAAGGAGTTCGAACTGCCGAAGGAACTCGCGCTCGACGAGTAGCACAACGAAGACTCAGGCCGGGGGGTCTGCACACTCGGCGCAACGATGCGGTCGAGAACGAAGGGTATGTCTTTTGCTTCAGGAATCTGATCGCGCTCTGGCCTCGTGGATCAACCGGGAGGCACTCGCTGAAGAGATGATCCCCTTGATCGGCCGTCTGTATCGGGAAAATCACGTCGTCACGAGCGTGCACGGCCGGGGACTGGTCAACCAGTCGGTGATCGGACTGCTCAAGGCGCACCGCTTCGCGCGCCACATCGACGATGTGGAACTGCCCCTGGAGGAGACCCTGCCGCTGCTGCAGACCCTCAGCACCCTCCGGCTCGGGACCGCGTCGATCGACCTCGGCCGGCTGGCCATGGCCTACAAACTCGAGGGTGCCGGGCGCGGCCGGGAGGAATTCCTCCGGGCCGAGCTGGCGGATGTCGTCGACCGGCAGGGTGACTTCGTCACCGCGGGCACGGATGTCGTGCTGTACGGCTTCGGCCGGATCGGACGTCTCCTCGCGCGCATCCTGATTGACCACGCCGGCGGGGGACAGGGTTTGCGCCTGCGGGCCATCGTGGTGCGCCGCGGGTCGGATAACGACATCGTCAAGCGGGCGAGCCTGCTGCGCCGCGACTCGGTGCACGGACCATTCGAGGGCACCATCACCGTCGACCCGGTGGGCAACACGATCCTCGCCAACGGCACGCTGATCCAGGTCATCTACTCGAGCGACCCGGCCACCGTCGACTACACCCGATACGGCATCCAGAACGCTGTCGTGGTCGACAACACGGGACGCTGGCGCGACGCCGACGGACTCCGCCAGCACCTGGCCTGCCCGGGTGTCGCCCGGGTGCTGCTCACGGCTCCGGGCAAGGGCGCGCTGAAGAACATCGTGCACGGCATCAACCACGACGCCATCACCGCGGACGACACCATCATCACGGCGGCATCCTGCACCACCAACGCGATCACGCCCGTGCTCAAGGCCGTGAACGACCGCTTCGGTATCCGGGAAGGCCATGTGGAGACGGTGCACTCGTTCACCAACGACCAGAACCTGATCGACAACTTCCATTCGGGCGACCGCCGCGGGCGCAGCGCCGCCCTGAACATGGTGATCACCGAGACAGGGGCCGCGAAGGCCGTCGCCAAGGCGCTGCCCGAGCTGGCCGGCAAGCTCACCGGCAACGCCATCCGGGTGCCCACGCCCGACGTGTCGATGGCGATCCTCAACCTCACCCTCACGCAGGGCACCACCAAGGACGAGCTCAACACCTACCTGCGCACCATGTCGCTGCACTCCGAGCTGCACAAGCAGATCGACTACATCGACTCGCCCGAGGTGGTCTCCAGCGACTTCCTCGGCTCCCGCCGGGCCGGCATCGTCGACGGCCTGGCCACCATCTGCACCGACACGAAGGCCGTGCTGTACGTCTGGTACGACAACGAATACGGGTACAGCTGCCAGGTCATCCGGGTGCTCGAGGAGATGGCGGGCGTGCATCCGCCGGTGTTCCCGAAGGTGTTGATCGAGTCGGTCGCCCTGGTCTGAGTCACTCTGGTCTGAGTCACTCTGGTCTGAGTCACCCTGGTCTGAGTCACTCTGGTCTGAGTCACCGAGCGGCGTTGGCCCGGGTTCGGGTCAGCGCGGCCGGGGCTCGCAGATCACGACCGGGATATCACGGCCGGTTTTCTGCTGGTAGCCGTCGTAGCCCCGATAGGCCGCCACGATCTGCGGCCACAGCTCGGCTTTCTCCGCGGGGGACGCGGTTCGCGCCCGCAGCTTCAGGGTGGTGCCGCGCACGGTCAGCTCGACGTCGGGGCTCGCGACCAGGTTGAGATACCACTGCGGGTGGCGGTCGTCGCCGCCCTTCGAGGCGATCAGCACGAAGCGCTGGTGCCCGTGCACGGGGGCGGTGAGCATGGTCGTGCGACGCTTGCCGCTGGAGCGGCCGATGGTGTGCAGCTCGACCGCCGGCATCGACCCGAACGAGGCGAGCAGGCGCCCGCCGGAGGCCGTCAGCACCGCGCGGTGCAGCACGCTCATCGTCTTCATCTGCAGATCCGTCAGCCGATTGCGCAGTCCCATGCCTCCAGCCTACGAGGTGAACAGGGGCGACCGACGGATGTCCCGGCGTCTTCTGCCCCGCTACAGCGGCAGCGCCCCGGCAATGTCCACCAGCGTGGCCTCCAGGTTGACGTCCCAGGTCTCCAGCAGCGCGAACAGCACGCCGTAGCCCGCATAGGCGGTGACCGGGATCAGCAGCAGCCACTCCCGCAGGGAGCCGGCGTTGCCCAGCACCGGCACGGACAGGTAGCCGCCCGATGACCACAGATTCTCGAGCACCGGCACCCGGCGCCACCATCTGGGCGGTTTCGGGATCCACGGCCAGAACAGGGGCAGCCCGCCGGTGGTGAGCAGGTCGCCCAGAAGGTGCACGCCGTAGCCCAGTGTGAAGCAGATCACGAACCACGAGTGCTGCTCCGGGGCGAAAACGGCGATGAAAGCCGCCACGGCGAAGCCGATCGCCCAGGCCAGCCCCCACGACTGCTTCGAGAGGCCGAGCACCTTGGCCGCAAACGCGATCGCCGCGGCGCTCATCAGGGCCGGGCCGGCGCGCACCGGTTCCGTGGCCCAGACGGGCTCCCAGAGCACCAGACCGATCACGGTGGCGAGCAGCCACGCCGAGAACAGGCCGAGCAGGCTGTGCAGGCCGTGCCGGTGGCCGCCGGAGGCCCGGGAGATCCCCGTGGTGACGAGCCGGCCGAGCACCGGGACGGATTGCGAGATGGTGGCCGAGTTGTGGTCGGCGTCGGCGAGGAGGGCCGCCCCGGCGCAGAGCAGCGAGCCGGCGATCGTGCCGACGGGCGTCACAGGAAAGAGCCCGAGGCCGTGCCCGGCGGTCGCCGTGACGGCGATCCAGGCGGCGGCGCCGGTCATGGCATGGTGTGCACCCATCATGAGAGGGGGTCCTAACTGGTCCAAGTCTGATTCAGGCCATCGGGGGCATGCCGAGCCTCGACTGGGCCGGTTCACCAGTTCCGGTTCAACTGTAGGTGGCTTCCGCTCCCCGCCCGTGCCGGCCGGCACTAGCGTGGGGGCATGAGCACACCGGTTCCGTCCGCGCCCGCCGCGGCATCCGTCGTTGTCAGCGTCGCGGCATCCGTCGTCGTGGAGCAGGCGCTGGCCCTGGCCCCGCTGATCGACGGCCACAACGACTGGGCGTGGGAGTGCCGGCAGAGCCGCGACTACTCCGTGGAGGGTCTCGGGCGCGGTCTGTCCACCGACACCGACATCGCCAGGCTGCGGGCAGGGCAGGTCGGAGCGCAGTTCTGGTCGGTCTACGTCAGCGACGACCACACAGGCGCCGACGCCGTGCAGGGCACGCTTGAGCAGATCGACTGGGTCTACCGCCTCGCCGCGCGCTACCCCGACGACTTCAGCATCGCGCGCAGTGCCGCCGACGTGGAGGCCGCCCGAGCGATCGGGCGCATCGCCTCCCTGCTCGGCGCCGAGGGCGGACACAGCCTCAACGACTCCCCGGCCGCGCTGCGCATGTTCGCCCGGCTGGGCGTGCGCTACCTCACCCTCACCCACGTGCACAACACGACCTGGGCCGACTCGGGCACCGATGAACCCGAGCACGGTGGCCTCACACCCCGCGGCGTCGACTACGTGCACGAACTGAACCGGCTGGGCATGCTGGTCGACCTCTCGCACGTCTCCCCGGCCACGGCGCACGCGGCGTTGGACGCGTCCGACTCGCCCGTCATCTTCAGTCACAGCTCCTGCCGGGCCCTCAGTGACCACCCCCGCAATGTGCCCGACGACGTGCTGCGCCGCCTGGCCGCCAACGGCGGGGTGCTCATGCTCACCTTCGTGCCCCAATTCCTGTCCGAGGACTACTCGGTCTGGTTCGAGGGCGACCGGGCCGGGCCGGCGCCGGTCGTGACGCTGACGGATGTCGCCGATCACGTCGAACACGCCCGCCGCGTCGCCGGGATGGCCCACATCGGCCTCGGAGGCGACTTCGACGGCACCGACGAGTTCCCTGCCGGCCTCGAAGGCGTCGACGGTTACCCCGCGCTGCTGTCCGAGTTGGCCCGGCGCGACTGGCCGGCCGCCGACCTCGCGGCCCTTGCCGGCGCCAACGTGCTGCGGGTGTTGCGCGAGACGGATGCCGCGTTCGCGGCCGCCGGACACGCGGCATCCGGCGCCTCGGTGCCCCGGTTGGTGCGCTGAGCATGCCGGGCCGGCGTGTTCCGCCAACCCTGCCGGTGCCCGGCTCCGAATCAGTGTCATGACCCCTCGACGACGCCCTGCCTTCTGGATCACCGTGTGGATCGCCGCCGCCGTGCTGCTCGCGGGGGCGGTGGCCCTGGCAATGCTCGCCCAGAGCGGCGTCCTGGGCCGCGGCCTGGGCAAGGCCGACCCGGGCCCCGCGGCCCGCGGCCCCGGCGAGACCGTGGTCGCCTTCTACGGCGACTCCTACACGCGCGGCACCGGCGGCTCGGCCGCGGACAAACGTTGGTCGACCATCGTCTCGGCCGAGCGCGACTGGACCGAGGTCAACCCGAGCCGCAACGGCCTCGGCTTCGTGAACCAGCGGCGGGGGGATGATCTGATCGACCAGGTCATCGCTGCCAGGCCGGACATCGTGATCAGCACCATGGGGCTCAACGACAACTTCTCGATGCCGTCCCGCGCCGACGAGATCGAGGCGGCGATCACCCGCGACTTCGAGATGATCCGGGCGGCCCTGCCAGAGGCGCGCCTCATCGTCGTGGAGCCGTTCTGGTACACCGAGGAGCGCCCGGACTCCGTGGAGCAGATCATCGGCTGGGTTCAGGCGGCCGCGCTCGGCGCCGACGCAGACTACATCTCCGGCGCCTCCTACTGGCTCGACGGGCACCCCGAGTGGATGGCCGACGACGGCCTGCACCCCAATGACGCCGGCTACGCAGCCGTCGCCGAGCAGATGGACGCGGCGCTCGCCGCGCTGGGGCTGTAGCTGAGCGAGTCCTGATCGATTGGTTGTGTCGCTCCCGGAACGGCAGAGCTGATTGCACCGCGTGGACGCTGGTCAGCACAGACGGACCGCCGGGCCGGGGGTGGTCCTCCCCAGACGCGGCCGCGCCGCCGACCGCACAGCTTGTCGACCCCGCGAGTGCCGGGAGCGCCTACCCGGCACGCTGGGGGCGGAGGTGCTCGTGGCACGCAAAGACGAACTGGGCAGGCAGGGCGAGGAGTGCGCCGCCCTCTTCCTCGCCGCCGCCGGTTACCGGGTCGTGGAGCGCAACTGGCGCTGTGGGCAGGGTGAGATCGACCTGGTCGCCGAGCTCGGGGGAGAGGTCGTCTTCGTCGAGGTGAAGACGCGTTCGGGAACCCGCTTCGGGCATCCGTTCGAGGCCATCACTGTCGCCAAGCTCGCCCGGCTGCGTCGCCTCGCGGCGGCGTGGTGCGAACAGGCGGATGCCCGGCCCGCCCGCATCCGTGTCGACGCCATCGCCGTGATCATCCGTCCCGGCACCGAGCCCGTGATCGAGCACTTGATGGGCGTGTTCTGATGGGGCTCGCCCGCACGCATGCGGTGGCCCTGGCCGGGATGACCGGGGCACTGGTCGAGGTGGAGGCCGACATCTCCGGGCAGCTGCCGGGTATCATCCTGATCGGGCTGCCCGATGCGGCCCTGTCGGAGGCCACCGAGCGGGTGCGGGCGGCGGCGAAGAACTCGGGCTGTCCGCTCACCCGCAACAAGCTCACCATCAACCTCTCCCCGGCGTCGTTGCCGAAGCACGGGTCGGGCTTCGACCTGGCCATCGCGCTGGCCTGCCTCGGGGCCGACCAGGTGGTCTCGGCCGCGTCGGTGGGCCGGGTGGTGCACATCGGCGAGCTGGCCCTCGACGGACGGCTGCGGCCGACGCCGGGCATGCTCCCGGCGGTGATCGCGGCCTCCCGGCTTGGCCACGGCACGGTGATGGTGCCCGCCGGCAACGTCGATGAGGCGTCCCTCGTGCCGGGCGTGCGGGTGATCGGTGTCGCCTCCCTGCGGGACGCCGCCATCTGGCATGGCGCCGAACTCGAACCGATCCCGGTTGACCCCATCCTCGTTCCCGGCGACGCCGCGGCGGAGACGGCCGAACCCGACCTGGTCGACATCATCGGCAATGACGATGCGATCCTGGCGTTGCAGATCGCGGCGGCCGGCGGTCACCACGTCTTCATGGTGGGGCCGCCCGGCGCCGGCAAGACCATGCTGGCGGCCCGGCTGCCCGGACTGCTGCCCGACCTCGACGCTGAGGCCTCCCTCGAGGTCAGCTCCATGCGGTCGCTCAGCGGCCGCGCCGTCGGGCGCGCCCTGATCACCCGCCCGCCGCTTGAGGCCCCGCACCACACGGCGACGGCGGCGGCCATGGTCGGCGGCGGCAGCGGGCAGATCCGGCCTGGCGCGGCGGCGCGCGCCTCGCACGGGGTGCTCTTCCTCGATGAGGCTCCCGAATTCGCCTCGGCGGTGCTTGACGCGCTCCGGCAGCCGCTGGAATCCGGGGTGATCAGCATTCACCGCGCCAACGCGGTCTCCCACTTCCCGGCCCGCTTCCAGCTGGTGATGGCGGCCAACCCGTGCCCCTGCGGGCAGTACGGCGCCCCTGACCTGGACTGCACCTGCCCGCCGAGCTCCCGACGACGGTACTTGGCGCGCATTTCGGGACCGCTGCTGGACCGTATCGACATTCAGCTGCGGGTGCAGCGCATCACTGCCGCCCAGCTGCGGCTGGCCACCGAGACGCCCCGACTGGCGAGCGCCGTCGCCCGCGGACGGGTGATCGAGGCCCGAGCCGCCGCGGCCCAGCGCCTCGCCGGCACGCCGTGGACGCTGAACTCCGATGTGCCCGGCCCCTGGCTGCGCGGCCCCCAGGCCCGGCTGGGCAGAGCGGCCACGGCCATCCTTGACCGGGCGCTTGAACGCGGAGGCATCACCATGCGCGGATATGACCGTGTACTGCGGGTGGCCTGGTCCATCGCCGACCTCGAGGGCGTGTCCCGGCCCGGCATTGAACAGGTAGGGCAGGCCTTGTACCTGCGGAAGGGAATGACGTCATGATGCTGTTTGGGCTGGAGGAATCCACGGTGGTTGCGCTGACCGGGGGCGTGCGGGCATCCGCCGGGTCTGGCCCGACGGATGCCGCGGCCGCCGCCGATGTGTTCGCGCGCGCCGCGTGGACCGGTATCTCGGAGCCGGGCGACGGCGCCGCCGGACTGCTCGTGCAGGGGCTGGGGGCCGGGCCGGCACTCAGTGCCGTCCTCGACCTGTGGACCGGGGCCCGGCTCGCGGGCGCGCTGGCCGCAACGGGGTTGCCACTGACCGACGACCTGCAGGCCCTACTGGAGCAGGCCCTGCAACGCTGGCGGCCGCGGTTATCCTCGGCCGAGGTGATCCGTTCCCTGCAGCAGGCGGCGCGCGCGTCCGCCGGGCTCCTGGTGCCCACTGATGCACATTGGCCGAGAGGCGTCGACGACCTGGCAGTCCACGCGCCGATCGCACTCTGGTGGCGGGGCATCCCGACCGCTCTGACCGCGCTGTCCAACTCGATCGCCCTGGTGGGTGCCCGCGCGGCCACCGGCTACGGCGAGCATGTGACGATGGAGGCCTCCGCCGGGCTCGTCGACCGCGGCTTCCTCATCGTCTCCGGGGCGGCGTACGGCATTGACGGCATGGCGCACCGGGCGGCACTGGCCAGCTCGGGGCTGACCGTCGCGTTCCTCGCCGGGGGAGTGGACCGCTACTATCCGAGCGGCCACGACGCCCTGCTGAGCCGCATCGCCACGATGGGGGCGATCATTTCCGAACTGCCCTGCGGGGCCGCGCCCACCAAATGGAGGTTCCTGCAACGCAACCGGTTGATCGCCGCCGCCAGCGCGGCCACGGTCGTGCTCGAGGCCGGCTGGCGCTCGGGTTCGCTCAACACTGCCGGGCATGCCGCCGCTCTCGGCCGGCCGCTCGGGGCCGTTCCGGGCCCGGTGACCTCGCCGACGTCGGCCGGCTGCCATCGGCTGATCCGCGAGTATGACGCCGTTTGCGTCAGCACAGCCGCGGAGATGGCCGAACTGGTGGGCGAACGGATGCTGAGCCTCACCCTCGACCTGCCGCCCGCCGACGGAGACACGGCCGGGTTCGGCGGCCGCACGAGCGAGCAGGTGCGCGTGTTCGACGCTCTGAGCACGCGGGCGGCGCGCAGCGTGACCGACATCGCCCGTCGGGCCGGACTGTCGATGTCAACGGTGCAGGGGTCCCTCGGCGCCCTCGACCTGGAGGGGGTGGTTCGGGAGAAGGAGACCGGCTGGGTGCGCGGCCGGTAACGGTTCGCCGTTCACCCGACCACCCCCCTGGTCGTCCCCGTCCTTTCGGCGTATGAGCACGTCGACCGTGGCCCCGTCGTTGTCATCCATGATCACTGGAAGACTCCTGATTACTTCCTGATTACTGGACGATCGTGACGATGACGGAGGCGCTCACAAGCCCCGAAGCTTCCGCCGTGAACGTGTACAGGCCCGCTTGATTGCCTTGGTAACTGACCTGGCAGCCACTGAACGTAGCAACACCGTTGAGAGAAGTCCTGGTTGTCGCCGCGCACGACAGCGTGCCGGATCTGTTGGACGGTGGACTCGCAGAGAGCGTGACGCTTACAGCGGCGTTCGCTGTGTTGCCGAAGGCATCCTGGATCGTGATTTCCGGCTGAGGCACGAAGAAGTCGTTCCTCTTATGGCTCTTCTGAGGGAATGTTCCGGTGAAAGCGAGTTTGGACGCGGCCCCGGCCGAGATCGTGATGGTGTTGCTCGTGGCCGTGATGGGGCCTGCCACGACGGCCGTCAGTGTGTAGGTGCCGGCCTTGTCGATCCGACAACCGGTGAAGGTCGTGACGCCGGCGGTGCTGGCGGAAGCACACGCGGACAGGGTGGCCCCGACGGGTGCGTTGGTGAGGCTCAATGTCACGGCTGCGGTGCTGTTCGTGACGGTGTTGCCACCGGCATCCTGCACCGTGACAACCGGTTGGGTGGAGAAGGCACTCTGACTGATGGCAGTGCTGGTCGGGAAGGCGATGGCTAGTTTCGCTACGGAGCCGACCGATATGGTGAGGCTGCTGGACTCGGCCATCCAGGTCCCTGAGGCCGCCGTGAGTGTGTAGCTGCCGGGTTTGTCGATCCGGCAACCGGTGAAGGCCGCGACACCGGACGCGGCCGCGAGCGGGTTGCCTGAGGTGCAGGACAACGCGGCGCCTGCCTGAGTCGTGAGGCTGAGGCTGATGGGGGCAGTGCTGGTGGTGACGGTGTTTCCGAACGCATCCTGCACGGCAATGACAGGTTGGGTTGAGAACGGGGTTCCGCCGCTACTGCTATTGGCGGGCTGTGCGGTGAAGGCGAGTCTCTTAGGGGGCCCGGCGGTGACGTTGATGCCGTTGCTCGTGGCGTCGGCGAGCCCGGCCGAGGTGGCGGTGAGCGTGTAGCTGCCGGCCTTGTCGATCTGGCAGCCGGCGAAGGTGGCGATGCCTGAGACGGCAGCCCGGGCGTTCGCGGCGCAGGTCAGGCTGGCCCCGGCGGGTGAGGTGAGGCCGAGGCTGATTGTTGCGGTGCTGTCGGTGATGGTGTTTCCGCCGGCGTCCTGAACGGTGACAACCGGTTGGACGGGCGCGGCGAACGTGGTCTGGCTGGTGGCGGAGAAGTCAACGGCAGGTTGGGTGAAGGACAGTTTCTTCGCGGAGCCCACGGAAACGGTCAGGGCGGTGCTCGTGGCGGCGGTCAGGGCACCGGAGGCCGCGGTGAGCGTATAGGTGCCGGCCCTGTCGACGGCGCAGCCGGTGAAGGCCGCGACACCGGATGCTGCCGCCAGCGGGTTGGTTGGGCACGTGAGCCTGGCGCCGCCGGGCGTCGTGATGCTGAGGGTTATGAACGCGTTGCTGACGGTGACGGTATTTCCGAACGCGTCCAGCACCGTGACCACAGGCTGGGTGGGGAATACCATCCCGCCGGTGCTGCTGGAAGGTTGCGTTGCGAACACGAGCTGCGTGGCGCTGCCGGCGGCGATGGTGATGCTGCCGCTTGTGGCGGCGGTGAGCCCGTTCGCGGTCGCGGTGAGTGTGTACGTGCCGGCCCTGTCGATCTGGCAGCCGGAGAAGACCGCGATGCCGGATCCGGCTGGCAGCGGATTCTGGTCGCAGGTGAGGTTCGCTCCGGCGGGCGACCCGGTGATTGCCAGGGTGACCGGGCTGGTACTGGTGGGCACGGTCTCTCCGGCGGCATTCTGGATCGCGACGCTGGGCTGGGCAGTGAAGACGGCGCCGCTGGTCGCGTCGGACGGTTGGGCCTGGAACGCGACTTTCGTCGGATTCGAGATCGTCACGCTGCCACTGGGGGCGCTCGCCGCGGTCCAGCCGTTGTAGACGGCGGTGACCGTGTAGGTATAGTCGCCGGTCAGAACGAGCAGGTCGTCGCAAAACGCGGTGGCCACGATGATGGTCGGGCTGGTGCCGCAGGCCGGGGTCGGCGTGCCGGTGCCGGTCTTGGTGCGGGTGGCGTAGTAGCCGGTCGGCGCGGGCGTGCCGACGGATGCCGTCCAGCGCAGGCTCACGGTGCCGGCGCTCGTCGCGGGAACGAGCACGTCGGTGGGCGGAAGCAGCGTGCCAAGGGCTGCCGAGCCGGAGCCGAACCCGGGGGCGGTGTAATACGCGGAGGCGCCACCGGTTACGGACACGACCAACACGGCAAGGGTCACGGCGGCGGTGAGGCCGAAGAATGAGAGGCGGGTGTTTCCGGATGCGGAACGGTGGGGACGGAGGGAAGTCACGTCAACCTCTCACAGCTGTCGAACGAGCATGAATGTTCAAGGACTCTGATGTACCAAAATGAAAATCGCACAGGTGGGCAGGCTCGGAGAGAGTCTGCCCACCTGTGATCGAGCTAGTTGGACTTGAGCGTCAGCGTGACGGTGGCGCCCTTGCAGGCGTCCTGGTCGTCAGCGGTGTCAAGGAACATGAGCGTCGAGGTTCCCGTGATGGTCACATCGACGGCGGTCTGGCTCCTGGGTGTGCCCATCACGCGCGTGTCGGAGACGACGGACGGGGCGATCGTGAAGTTGTCGGCGAAGACACACCCCGGGGCGTCGGTGCTTCCGGTCTGGGAGATGGTTGCGACCTTGAGGCTGGACGTGCCCGCATTTTTTGCGGAGTACGTCACCGGCACGGAGGCGCCCGGGGTCAGACCGTCGGCCAGGTGGGCGCTCAGCACCAGCGAGCCGTTGGACTTGGCGTTGGCCGCCGCACCGGTGCCGGAGCCGGTCGTCGACCAGTAGGCGTACGCTCCGCCTCCGCCGACCAGGAGCATCGCGGCCGCGACGAGCGCGATGCTCCTCACCCGCAGTTGCTTGGCGGTGCCGGCGGTTGCCTCGGGTGTGGTCTTCTTGGTCATGTGATGCCCTTCTATCGATTTCGGGTCTCGACAGTCCTCATCTGTGAGGACACGTGCTGAAAGCTAGGGCGGTCTCGTGTGCGCCGTTAGGCCGGATGAGCCCCCAGAACGGGGCTGCGGGTCCCCCCAATAGTGGGCTCGCGCGAATCCCACCGAAGGGTGAATTTGCGCGACGACAGGCCGACGTCGGGGGCAGGCCGTAGTCTGGGCGGCACCCACGAAAGGTGAGTCATGTCAGCCGTGCAACTGGGCCAGTACCCTCCAGCCACCCACCTCATCGCGCATATCAGCGACACCCACTTCCTCGGCGGAGGTCGAGCGCTCTACGGTGCGGTCGACACGGACACCACCGTGTACCAGGCGATGGCGCAGTTGGAGCGGTCCGGTCTCCGGCCCGACGCGCTGCTCTTCACCGGTGACATCGCCGACCGCGGTGAAGCCGTTGCGTACCGCCGGGTGCGTGACATTGTCGAGGCCGCGGCCGAACGGATGGGCGCCCCCGTCATCTGGGTGATGGGGAACCACGACAAGCGCGAGGCCTTCCGCACCGAGCTGCTCCGGGAAAAAGGATCCTCGGCGCCGATCGACCGGGTATTCGACATCGGGGGAGTGCGCATCATCGCACTGGACACGAGTGTTCCGGGCTATCACCACGGCGACCTGTCCGGCGCGCAGTTGGCGTGGCTGGCCGAGGTGCTCAGCGAGCCTGCTCCGCACGGCTCCCTGCTGGCGCTTCATCATCCGCCCGTGCCGACGATGTTGCCGCTGATGTCCATCCTCGAGCTGCGGGGGCAGCCCCGACTGGCCGAGGTGGTGGCCGGCAGCGATATCCGGGCGATCCTGGGCGGACACCTGCACTACGCGACGACCGGACTCTTCGCGGGTATCCCGGTGTCGGTCGCCGCAGCGACCTGCTATACGATCGATCCGACCGCGCCGCAGGGGTCGCTCAGCGGTCTGCAGGGTGGGCAATCGATCAACCTCGTGCATGTCTACGACGACCAAATCGTGCACTCGCATGTGGCTCTCGGCGAGTTTCCGGCAGCGACCGGCTTCGACGCGGCCTTCCTCGACCGGATGGAGGCGCTCACGCCCGACGAGCGCACCGAGGCCTTCTCGCGGCAGGTCTGACCGAGGTGACTATGCCTGAGTCCGTTCGCGTACCACCGCCGGTTCCCGCGCCGGTGCACCTCCTCGATGCGTCTGTCGACGACTTCGTGGTCTACCTGGCCGTTGAGCGCGGCTTCTCCGTGCACACCGTGCGCGCCTACCGCACCGACCTGGCGGGACTGATCGCCTTCGCCGAAACTCGCAGCGTCATCGACCCGGCGGCGCTGAGCCTCGATCTGCTTCGCGATTGGCTGTGGGTCGGAACCCAGTCGGGGCTGGCGCGGGCGACCATTGCCCGGCGGTCGGCCTCCGCCCGCAGCTTCACGGCCTGGCTGGCACGCACCGGCGGCAGCGCAACCGACCCCGCCGTGCGGCTGCGCTCGCCGAAACCCGGCAGACCACTGCCCCGAGTGATCAACCACACCCAAATGCAGGAGCTACTCACCCACCTGGAACTTCGTGCCGCCGGTCCCGACCCGGCGGCGCTGCGCGACCTCGCGATAGTGGAACTGCTCTATGCGTCGGGGTTGCGGGTCTCGGAGCTCGTTGGCCTCGACGTCACCGACGTCGATCTGCACCGACTCACCGTGCGGGTCACCGGCAAGGGTTCCAAGGAACGCGTCGTTCCCTTCGGCGTGCCGGCCCAGCACGCGATCCTCGCCTATCTCGAACGGGGCCGCCCCCGGCTCGTTGAGACCGCAGCGCCCGCCGAGACCGCAGCGCCCGCGGAGACCGCAGCGCCCGCCGAGACCGCAGCCCCCGCCGGGACCGCGGGGCCTGCTGCCGAGAACCGCGCGCACGCCGCGAGAACCGCTGCCGAGAACGCCGCGACGCCGGTGAGCGCGCTGTTCCTCGGTGCGCGCCGCCAGCGCCTCGGCGTGCGGGCGGTCTACCGGCTGGTCGCCACTCTGCTCGCCGATGTGCCCGGCAATGGGCCGGCCGGCCCGCACGCCCTCCGCCACACGGCGGCCACCCACCTGCTCGACGGCGGAGCCGACCTCCGGGCCGTGCAGGAGCTGCTCGGCCACTCCAGCCTCGGCACCACCCAGATCTACACTCATGTCTCGGCCGAACGCCTTATACAGAGCTACCGCACCGCGCACCCGCGCGCCTGACTCCCCGGCGACGGCTTCCGGGACTGCTCCGCGACTACCTCGCGGCTGCCGGCCCCTCAGCTGTCTCCTCTCAGGAGCAGTGCCGGCAGCAGCACCGCGCGAGGAACGCCGACCAGATACAGCAGTGGTGACACATAGCCACCGTTCAACCGGGCGCCAAGATGCAGGCACTGCCCAGCGCAGTGCCCGCCGTCGGCAACCTGGCCGACGGGTTGCCCTGCCGCGACCCGGTCACCGACCGCGACACTGGCCGACACCGGCTCGATGCTGGACACCAGGCCGTCGGCATGTTCGATCGAGAGTACGGGGCGGTCGACCACGACCCCGGCGAACGAGACGATACCCTCGGCCGGTGCAACCACCTCCCGGCCGGCCTCGGCCGACAGATCCAGACCTCGATGGCCCGGCGCATACTGGGTGGCCGGCGCCTGGAAACCCCGGAGCACCGGATGCGGCGGAACCAGCGGCCAGTGCCAGGTGCCGGTGGTGGCCGTATCCGCAGCCGTCTCCGGAGCCGTCTCCGTGACCGACGCCGCCCCGGGTGGTGTCACACCCGCCGCGTCGCTCCGCACGATGGACAGGCAGGACAGCGGCAGCAGCGCGGCCGCGATGAGCAGACGGAAGGCATTCATGCCACCACCGTGCGGCCTCCGTCCCGCCCGAAACCGGCGAGGGCGGTATCCGTGACCGGATCCCGTACCACCCCGCCTGGGGAGGGACGCCCGCACGTGCCGGCGCGCGCACGGGGCACCCCCGTGGGTGCTAACCTTTGTGGAGCAGCGCTTGCGTGCTGACTACGCGTGCCCATTCGGCCTCCAGACCCACTCGGTCCTCGTTTCTTTCAGATGCGGGGCGGTTCTGTGCCGGGCACCAGGAGTGGTGATCATCCGATCACGACACAAACCGATTGGCGTTCGTCTGCATCGCAGCGCGCGCCGGACAAGGAGAACGGCTCATGGCCGTCGTAACCATCCGCCAGCTGCTCGATAGCGGCGTGCACTTCGGGCACCAGACCCGCCGTTGGAACCCGAAGATGAAGCGCTTCATCTTCACGGAGCGCTCCGGCATCTACATCATCGACCTGCAGCAGTCGCTCGGGTTTGTCGACAAGGCCTACGACTTCGTCAAGGAGACGGTTGCCCACGGCGGCACCATCCTCTTCGTCGGAACGAAGAAGCAGGCGCAGGAATCGATCGCCGAACAGGCCATCCGTGTGGGCCAGCCCTACGTCAACCAGCGCTGGCTCGGCGGCCTCCTCACCAACTTCCAGACCGTTTCCAAGCGTCTGGCCCGCATGAAAGAGCTTGAAGAGCTCGACTTCGAGGACACCGCCAAGAGCGGTTTCACGAAGAAGGAAATGCTCATCAAGAAGCGCGAGCTCGTCAAGCTGCACAAGAGCCTCGGCGGCATCCGCAACCTCACGAAGACGCCGTCGGCGCTGTGGGTTGTGGACACCAACAAGGAGCACCTCGCCATTGACGAAGCCCGCAAGCTCGGCATCCCCGTCATCGCGATCCTCGACACCAACTGCGACCCGGACGACGTCCAGTACCCGATCCCGGGCAACGACGACGCCATTCGTTCCGTCGGCCTGCTGACCCGCATCATCGCGGACGCTGCGGCCGAGGGCCTCATCCAGCGCCACGCCAAGCCGGAGGCTGAAATCGAGCCTCTCGCCGCGTGGGAAGCCGAACTCCTGGCCGCTCCTGCCGAGAACGCCCCGGCAGCTGACGAAGCCGTCGCCGTCTCCGACGAGACCGCAGAGGCCGTCGTGGCCGCGCCGGTTGCCGACGAGGAAGCCGCCGCAGCCCCAGCCGCAGAAGCCGAAGCCGCAGCCGTTGTTGCAGCCGACGCTCCCGCCGAAGAAACCAAGTAAGGACCAAGCATGGCAAGCATCAGCCTCGCAGACGTCAAAGCGCTGCGCGAGCGCCTCGGTACCGGCATGGTCGACACCAAGAACGCCCTCGTTGAAGCCGAAGGCGACATGGAAAAGGCCGTCGAAATCCTTCGAATGAAGGGTGCGAAGGGTAACGCCAAACGCGCCGATCGTTCCACCTCCGAGGGACTCGTCGCTGCCAAGGAAATCGGCAACACCGCCACCCTGATCGAACTCGCCTGCGAGACCGACTTCGTCGCCAAGGGCGATAAGTTCGTTGCACTAGCCGAGAAGGTCTTGGACGCGGTCGCCGCTGCCGCGGCCACCACGGTCGAGGAAGGCCTGGCCGCTCCGGTCGACGGTCAGACCGTCGGCCAGCTCATCGACGGCGAGGCCGCGATCATTGGCGAGAAGTTCGAACTTCGCCGCGTCGCATCCGTCGCGGGTGAGAAGTTCGCGATCTACCTGCACAAGACCAGCAAGGACCTGCCCCCGCAGGTCGGCGTTGTTCTGGGTTACTCCGGAGATGACGCGGAGACCGCGCGCAGCGTGGCTCAGCACATCTCCTTCGCGAACCCCGAGTACCTCGCTCGCGAAGACGTTCCCTCCGACCTCGTTGAGGCCGAACGCCGGATCGTCACCGAGATCTCGAAGAATGAGGGCAAGCCGGAGGCTGCACTGCCCAAGATTGTCGAGGGTCGCGTCACCGCGTACTTCAAGCAGGTTGCACTCCTCGAACAGGATTATGCCAAGGACAACAAGCTGTCCGTCAGCAAGGTTCTGGCTGATGCCGGACTGACCGTCTCGGGCTTCGCCCGATTCAAGGTCGGCGCGTAACCGGTCGTTTGATCGTAGTGAAGGAGATCGGGTTGCAGTCGCAATCCGGTCTCCTTCTGTGTGTGGGCACCCACCAGCCCACCCAGTAGTTTTAGAACACCGCCGGAACACGGCACGGCACAACACAACACAACCCAACCCAACACAACACAACACAACACAACACAACACAACACTGCACGGCACAGCACGGCACAGAGCATCACGAGGGAAGAAGCGCACAGAATGTCAGACACGGTCAAGAAGCGCAGGGTCCTCCTCAAACTTTCCGGCGAAGCCTTCGGGGCAGGCAGCCTGGGCGTCAATCCCGACGTCATCAGCGCCCTCGCCCGCGAGATCGCCGAGGCGGCCAAGACGGTGGAAATCGCCATCGTCGTCGGCGGCGGCAACTTCTTCCGCGGCGCCGAATTGTCGCAGCGTGGAATGGACCGCGGCCGTGCCGACTACATGGGCATGCTCGGCACCGTGATGAACGCCCTTGCCCTCCAGGACTTCCTCGAGCAGGCCGGATCCGAGACACGGGTGCAGTCCGCGATCGCGATGACCCAGGTCGCCGAACCGTACATCCCTCGTCGCGCGGAACGCCACCTCGAAAAGGGCCGCGTGGTCATCTTCGGCGCGGGCGCCGGGCTGCCCTATTTCTCCACCGATACGGTTGCGGCCCAGCGTGCCCTGGAAATCGATGCGGACATCGTGCTCGTCGCCAAGAACGGCGTCGACGGGATTTACTCCGACGACCCGCGCACCAACCCGGACGCGCACAAGATCGACCACATCACCTACCAGGAGGCCCTGCAGCGCGGCCTCAAGGTCGTCGACTCGACAGCCTTCAGCCTCTGCATGGACAACGGAATGCCCATGCAGGTGTTCGGCATGGCCCCGCACGGCAACGTGACGGCCGCCATTCTCGGCGCCGATCTGGGAACCCTTGTCTCCAACTAAGCTTGACAACGCCATCGAAGAAGGAGTCATCGTGATCACGGATGTTTTGTCCGACGCCACCGCCCGCATGCACAAGGCCGTGGAAGCTGCCAAAGACGACTTCGCGACCGTGAGAACCGGTCGTGCGAACCCGCAGATGTTCGCCAAGATCCTGGTGAACTACTACGGCACACCGACGCCGCTGGAACAGCTCGCCTCGCTGCAGAACCAGGAGGCCCGCACGCTCCTGATCGGGCCGTACGACAAGGGCGCCCTGCGAGACATCGAGCAGGCCATTCGCGACACTCCGAACCTGGGCGCCAACCTCGGAAACGATGGCAACGTCATTCGGGCCACGCTGCCGGAGCTGACCGCGGACCGCCGCAAGGAATACGTCAAGATCGTGCGCACCAAGGCCGAAGATGCCAAGGTGTCGGTGCGCAACCTGCGCCGCAAGGCCAAGGACGACCTCGACGCCCTCAAGAGTGAAGTGGGAGACGACGACGTGGCCCGCGGCGAGAAAGAACTCGAACACATCACCAAGACCCACGTGGATGCCATCGACGACGCCCTCAAGCGCAAAGAAGCAGAACTCCTCGAGATCTAAGGACGATCCAGCCTCATGACGGACGAATCAGGCGATTCCGGAGAACGCGAAGGGCTGCGCGCCAAGCGCGAGCATGGTGTCAGTCGCGCCGAGTTCAGGGCCCAGATGCAGTCGAAGAAGGCCGATCTCGAACGTCAGATGCTGGCGACCCGGGCGCAGCTGGATGCGACTCAGGAACGCATCCAGGCGCGCACCGGGCGCAACCTGATCCTGGCAACCCTGATCGGGCTCGCGCTTGGCTTGTTCATGCTGTTCAGCCTCATCTTCATCAAAGACCTGTTCATGGTCTGCGCGATCGCGTTCGTGGGCTTCACGGCCTTCGAGCTCGCTCAGGCTCTCCGTCTCGCCGGACGCAACGTGCCGCGCGTACCGGTCGTCCTGGCATCCGTGGGCGTCGTGCCTGCCGCGTTCTACCTCGGCGCGGCCGGCCAGTGGCTGGGCACGCTCGCCGGCATTGGGTTGATCGCCTTGTGGCGGCTGGCTTTTCTCGTCCGGCGCGCCCACCGCGCTCCCTCCCGGGAGGTGCTCGGCGACATCGGTGGTGGCTTCCTGATCCAGGCCTACGTCGTCTTCCTCGGCAGTTTTTCTGTGCTCCTGGTCGCCCAGCCCGACGGGCAGTGGTGGACCCTCGCCTTCCTGCTGCTGGTCATCTCCGCCGACACCGCGGCGTACGCCGCCGGCCTCAGCTTCGGCAAGCACCGCATGGTCCCCTCAATCAGCCCGAAGAAGACCTGGGAAGGGTTCGCTGGCGCCGGCGTCGCCTGTATCGGGATCGGCGTGCTGCTCGCAGTGTTCATGCTCGACCAGCCCTGGTGGTTCGGCCTCGTCTTCGGTGTGGTCATCTTGTTCAGCGCGACCTTCGGCGACCTGGCCGAATCCCTGATCAAGCGTGACCTAGGCATCAAGGACATGAGTTCCTGGTTGCCTGGTCACGGCGGTCTCCTCGACCGGTTGGATTCGATCCTGCCGTCGGCCGCAGCCGCGTACGCCCTCTACCTGATTTTCGCTTAGCGGCCTCGGTTTAGTCAGGCGCGCGGCAGTGAGGCAGAATGTTCCGGTGACCTCCACCTTCCCTCGGACCGGCAAGAAGACGCTCGGCTACAGCGCTCCGCAGGTGGAGGAGTTCCTCGCTGTCGCCCGAAAAGCGTATGACGCCACCGACGACAGCGTCGGGTTGACCGCCGAGGACATCCGTCACACCGCGTTCAGCATGCACAAGGGCGGATATTCGCCTGCGCACGTGGATGCGGCCCTCGAGCGTCTCGAAGACGCCTTCGCGACGCGCGACCGGGACCGTGCGGCGCAGGCGCAGGGCACCGAGGCGTGGCTGGCCGAGGTGCATGACCTCGCTCAGGTGCTCGTGAACCGGCTCAGCCGGAAGGACGGACACCGCTTCCACCGGGTGAGCGTTCTCAGCGTCGGCTACAGCCGGGCGGATGTCGACCGGTTCTCCCACAAGCTCGTCCGGTACTTCGAAGACGGGCTCCCCATAACGGTGGAAGATGTGCGCTGCGCCGTGTTCCGGCCCCAGCGTGGCGGTTACCGGGAAGCCCAGGTCGACGTTGTGCTGGACAGCGTCGTCGACGTGATCCTGGCCGTCCGTTGAGTTGCGCCGCGCGCCGTGTCGAGGTCAATCGGCACCGTTATCTGGCTGTTATGTCGGATTTCCGATAGGCTCGGGAAATCGTGGGTAGACATCTGAACACCATTGCATCCGAACACGCCGGTAGGCCCGTCAAGGTCAGAATGAGAAGGTCCCGCTCGCGCGGGCGCGTCCCCCTCTTCGCCTTCACCGCCGCAGCGGCGTTCGTGCTCGTCACTGTCGTCGACCCGTATTCCGGCGCGACGGCCTCACCCTACTTCCAGGTTGCCGGCGACCGATTCAACGGTGAGGCAGCCCAGGAGATCCAGGTCGCTGCGGCAGCCTCGAACACCTTCACGCGTGACAGTTTCACCGTCACCGAGAAACCCAAGCCCGTTCCCGTTCCCGTCGCCGCTCCCGTCGCGTCCAAGTCCGCGTCGAGTTCGGCTCCGTCGGCGGCCGTTCCTGACCCCGGCTCGGCGCAGGCGATAGCCGCCGATGCGGTGGCCGCCCGCGGCTGGGGCGACGATCAGTTCAACTGCCTCGTGTCGCTCTGGAACAAGGAGTCCGGCTGGCGCGTCAATGCGGAGAACAGCTCCAGCGGTGCCTACGGAATCCCGCAGTCACTGCCGGGCTCCAAGATGGCCACCGCCGGCGACGACTGGGCGACCAACCCCGCGACCCAGATCCAGTGGGGCCTCGGCTACATCTCGGGCCGCTACGGCACCCCCTGCGGCGCCTGGGCGCACTCCGGCGACGTCGGCTGGTACTAGCGCTTCTTGTTCTTCCAGGCTCGCACGTAGACTGGTTCAATGGCCCGCAGCAACCGACCCCGTGGCCGCCAGCCCGGTCCGGGAGCCGCTGATGACGGCCTTGAGCGGATGCGCGCCGGCTGGCGACGCACGGAAACCCGCCGCGACGGCCTCTGGACGGTGCAACCCGTACCGGGGCCGCAAGCCGTGAAATCGTACGTGTGCCCCGGTTGCCACCGCGAGGTTGCGCCCGGCACCGCGCACGTGGTGGCCTGGCGCGGCGACGGCGTCATGGGTGAGGCATCCGACCTTGCCGCGAGGCGCCACTGGCACTCGCACTGCTGGAAGATCAAATAACCGCCCAAGCGGCACCAGGGGAGAAACCATGACTTCGAGTGTGGAAATTCGTGGCGGCGTCGAGCTACCGGCCGTGCGCGAGCAGATCGAGCTGCACACCGCGGACGGCCTGACCCTGGTCGGCGAACTGGCCACACCCGTGAGCCGGGCACCGGTGGCGACGCTGGTGACGCTGCATCCGCTGCCCACCCACGGCGGCTTCATGGACTCGCACATCCTGCGCAAGGCTGCCGGGCGGCTGCCGGCCTTAGCCGACCTGGCGGTGCTGCGCTTCAACACTCGCGGCACGACCTCGCCGCGCGGCACGAGTGGCGGCAGCTTCGGCGACGGCGTCGATGAGCGCCTCGACGTTGCCGCCGCGATGGCGTTCGTCGCCGAGCGCGGGCTGCCCGATCCCTGGCTGCTCGGCTGGTCGTTCGGCACGGAGCTCGCAATTAAGTACGGCCTGGAGCACCCGATCCGGGGTGCCATCCTCCTATCGCCGCCGCTGCACCGGACCTCTGACGCCGAGCTGGCCGCCTGGACCGGCCGGGACGCGCGGCTGGTGGCCGTCATCCCCGAGTTCGACGACTATCTCCGCCCCGAGGAGGCCCGGGAACGCTTTGCGAGCGTGCCGGACACCCGGCTCATCGCCGTGGAGGGCGGGAAGCACCTGTGGGTGGGGGAGAGCGCCACCCGCCGCGTACTCGACGAGATCGTCGCCGTGGTCAACCCGGCCGCCGCGCCTCTGCCCACAGAGTGGACTGCGTCGGCCTAGTACCCGATCGGCCTAGAGTTTGTTCTGTCGGGGGATCACGACCTGCTTGATGATCATGATGGTTGCCGCGGCGACGGGGATGGCGATCAGCGCGCCGAGGATGCCGAGCAGACTACCGCCCGCGAGAGCGGCGACCACAACGACGGCGCCGGGAACGGACACGGCCCGGTTCATGATGTTGGGGCTGAGCAGGTAGGCCTCTACCTGCATGTAGATCAGATAGTAGATCGCGGCGACCAACGCTGTGAACATCGAGCTGCCGATTCCGGGGATCAGGCAGGTCAGCACGATGATGATCGACCCGGAGATCGTGCCCACGAGAGGGACCAGCGAGAACAGGAACGCGATCAGCGCGAGCAGCGCCGGGAACGGCGCGCCGATGATCGACAGGAAGGTGAAGCTGAGCACGCCGTTGCAGAGCGCCAGGGCTCCCTGGCCGATCACGAATCGGCCGACGGATGTCGTGATCTGCTCGCTGAGATCGGCGAACCGAGCCCGCTTCGAGGCCGGTACCAGCTGGTACACGGCCTGCTTGATGCTGTTCAGCGATGCCGTGAAGTACAGCGTGAGGATCAGGATGATCAGGGCGCCGAAAAGGCCGCTGACGATGGCGAGGCCGGACTGGATGATCGTGCTCGTGATGTTAGTGATGTTGCCGCCGACGAAATCGGTGACCGACTCTGTGATTTTCGACAGCGGGAGAGCCGGAAACTGCCTCTGTACATCGGCGAGAAAGGTGGAGGTGTTGATCGAGGTGACCAGGTCCGGGATGGCCTTGGAGAGGTTGGAGACCTGCACGACGATGATCGGCACGACGGCGAAGATCACTCCGGTCAAAACCCCGATCACGGCAACAAGCACCGTGAGCATGGCTGCCCAGCGGGGAAACCTCTTCTTCTCCAGCCAGGAGACGGCCGGGTCGAGCCCGAGCGCGAGGAACAGTGCCGCACCGATGTAGGTGATGATCGTTTGCAGAGTGATCACCGACGTGATGATGAGCAGGCCGACGCCGACGCCCAGGGTGCCGATCAGTCCGACGCGAAAAGCATTCTGAATCTTCACTGAGATCCCCTCGGCTGGTGTCAGCGCTCGTCGTCGTCGCTGGCGGCGACCTTTTCCGCCTGCGTGAGCAGACCGCGCAGGCTCTCGAAGTAGCCGGCCACGGCGTCACGCTCAATCCTAATCTGGGACAGGCGCTCCTCCGCGTCGGCCACGAGCACGCGCGTGCGCAGTTCGGCATCGGTCGCCAGCGCGGCGGCCCGCGTCTCGGCGTCCCGCACCAGACGTTCCGCCGACTCCTCGGCAACCTTCTTCGATGCCCTGACCTCGTCGCGGGCGGAGGCGTCCAGCTGGTCGTTCAATGCGCGCAGTTCGACCGTGCGCCGGTTGGTCTCGGCAAGCTGCTTGGTGGCATCCGCGACGAACTTCTGCGTCTGGGCCACCGCCTCCTGGTGGCGCTGCAGCTGGCCCTGCTCCGCTTCGTCCCGCCGGGCCTTCAGCTCGACGTCGAGGTCGGCCCTGGTCTGATCGATCTCGCGCTTGAGCTTGGCGGCTTCGTGCTCTCCCCGCTTGCGGGTGGCCGTCAGATGGTTCTCCAGGTCGATGCGCAGCTGCTCGCTTTCGGCGGTGAAGTCGGCGCGGGTCTGCTCATTGTCCCGACCGAGGTCGGCGTGTGACTGTTCGATCTCGGCCGCGAGGCCGACGCGCGCCTTGCCGACCTCGCGGCTGAGGTCGGCGCGCTGGCGTTCGAGGTCGCGGGCCAGGTCGGTCTGAGCCTGCTCGCTTTCAACGGACAAATCGGCGCGCTGCTGCAGCGTCTCCCGTTCGAGGTCGGTTCTCGCCTGCTCGATCTCGATTGCGAGAAGGTTGCGGGCCTGCTCGGTCTCGTGGGCGAGGTCGATGCGAGCCTGTTCGGTTTCCCGGGCCAGGTCGATGCGGTGCTGTTCCGTCTCGGCGGCGAGGTCGATGCGAGCCTGTTCGGTTTCCCGGGCCAGGTCGGCGCGTTGCTGGTCGAGTTCGTGGGCGACTTCGGAGCGGGTCAACTCGGTCTCGCTCGTGAGCCCGGCCGCGACCTCGCGGGCCTCGGTCGCCTCCCGCTGGGCCACCACGCGAACCTCGGCGGCCTCGCGCTCCGCTTCCGAGCGGATCGCGGCGACTTCCCGCTTCACGGTTGCGCGCAGCTCGGCGGCCTCGGTGGCCACCGCTCCGCGGATGGCCGCCGCTTCGTGCACGGCGTCCTGGGTGAGCGTGGTGGAGTCCTCGTGGGCCCGGGCGAGTAAGTCGTCGGCTTCAGCGACGGCATCATTTAGGATGCGACCGGCCTTGACCGCGGCATCCGACAGTGCCCGTTCGGCCTGCTCCTTGCCCTCGCGGAGCAGGGTCTGCACTTCGCTCGCTGCGGAGGCGCGCAGCCGTTCGGCGTCGATGTCCGCCTGGGCGATCACCCTCGTCGACTGCTCTTCCGCCACGCGCAGGGTGTTCTCGAGCTTGGTGCCGAGGCCGGAGAACGTGGGGCTGCCGACCTCTTCGATTTCCGCGTTCAGATCGTCGATCTGGGTGGTGAGGCGTTTGATTTCCTTTTTCGCCTCGGTGCCCTGGGTATTCGCCTGAATCAGGTCGCGGCGCAGTCCCTGGATGGTCTTGTCGACTTCGTCGCGGTCGTAGCCGCGGAATACCTGGGTGAAGTCTGCTTCGTCGTTCGCCACGCTGTCTCCTCAAAATGGGGCTCTGACCCCCGTTTACGGACTGACGAAGGGAGCCTCCACAATTTTAGTCTGTTCAGTAGGCACTGGCGCGTCCCAACCCGAGGGATTATTAGGTGCCTCTCAGGGGCAACCAGTATCGTAAGACGTCCTGTCTGTTGCTAATCGGGCCCGCATCCGGGTCCAATGCGCCCGTGTGCGCGATGAGCGGCCGGCGACACAGAAGGGTTGACGTGCGTTTTGTTCTTGCCATAGTGGCATTCGTCCTTGCTGCGGCAATGATTGTGCTCGGCATCGCCCAGCGGACCATCTTTCTCGATCCGGCCTCGGTGAGCCTGAGCGCATCCGTGGCGGACGCCCGCTTCGCGGTGGTCGAGTCCAGTGCTCTCAACGCTGTGCCGGGAAGCCAGACGATCACCGTCAGCGGTTCCGACACGGTTTTCCTGGCCTACGGGCGCACCGACGACGTCAAGGCGTGGCTCGGAGACGAACCATACGTCGACATCCGCAAGGACAAGGACACGGTCGCCCTCAGCAGCACACTCATCGATCCGGCTACGGAGGCCGAATCGGGCGCCGAGTCTGAGTCCGGCTCTGCGGCGCCGGCGGACCCCGCGGCTGAGTCGGAGACGGTCACCAACCCGGAGGGCTCCGACCTGTGGCTGCAGGAGTTCACGGCTGAGAACACGCTGACCACCACCCTCAAGGTTCCCGACGGCATCTCCCTGATCGTGGCCTCCGACGGCACGGCCTCCGCGCCCACAGATGTCAGCCTGTCCTGGCCTACCGACAACTCCACACCCTGGGCAGGACCGCTGATCGTCGGCGGCGCGGCCGTCGGCCTGATCGGCTTGATCATCTACCTCCTGGCACTCCTGCACCTGCGCCGCTCCCGCGGCCCCCGCCGCAATCTGCCCCGCGGGCCACGGATGCCCCGGCTCCCGCGCGTGCCCCGTCCGAAGGCCATCAAGCCGAGCCAGATCAACGGATCCGGTAAGTCGATCGCCCGGTCCATGGTCGCCATGCCCCTGATCCTGGTCAGCGGTTTGATGCTCAGCGGTTGCTCGGCCGATTTCTGGCCGGCCACGTCCTCTCCCGACGCCGCCACCAGCGGGACGCCGACTCCGACCGACACCGCCGGCCCGGCCCAGGACGTGCCGCCGCCCGCCGTTACGGTGCCGCAGCTCGAACGCATCGTGACCGATATCGCCTCGCTGACCGCGGATGCCGATGCGAACCTCAACGCCGACACCCTCGCCACCCGGTTCACCGGCCCGGCACTGGAGAAGCGACTGGCGAACTACAAGATCCGGGGGGCCGACCCGGCCATCGCCGCGCTGCCGGCGCTGCCCACGTCACCCCTCCGGCTCACGCTGCCGCAGCAGTCCTCCACCTGGCCGCGCGTCGTCATGACGGTCCTCCAGGACGAGGCTGACACCGCCGCCGCGCCGACGGCCCTCGTGCTGCGACAGGAGTCGCCGCGGGCCGACTACCTGGTCGAATACATGATTCAGCTTGAAGCGGCCGCCACGGTTCCCAAGGTCGCCCCGGCGACCATCGGCGCCCCGATCATTGCACCCGACTCCACGTTCCTCCTGCTCTCACCCGACCAGATCGCCGCGGCCTACGCCGACGTGCTCCAGCTCGGGGAGGCCAGCCCCTCCTACGCCCTGTTCGAGGCGGAGGGCGACAGCTTCCGCACCCAGGTCACCGAACTGAAGACCTCACGCCAGGCCGGCCTGCCCTCGACGGCGTCGATCGAATTCGGTGCGGCCGCCGGCACCGGGCGCACCGTGGCATTGGCGACCAACGACTCCGGCAGTATCGTCGCCGTGAGCCTGACCGAGACCGAGACGGTGAAACCGGTGGATGCCGGCGCGACCGTGAGCCCCGAGGGTGCCAGCAAGGCCCTCTCCGGCATCACCGCCACGGCCAAGGGCATCACCAGCACCTACGGCGACCAGCTCCTGTTCCATGTTCCGGCCGCCGGTTCGAACGAAAAAATCGTCTTCCTTGGTTTCTCCCAGGGTCTGATCTCATCAACGGAGCTTCCATGAGTGTTATCCCCCCGTCCCTGTCCGGCATGAACCTGCGCGGAGCCGTCGACCTGTCTACGCTGGTGAACCGTCCGGCGGCGCCGGCCGCGGGCGCACCGCCGGCGCCGGGGGCGCCGGGCGCGCCCGGTACACCCGCGGCGGGTCCGGTCGCGGTACCCAGCCTCGTGCTCGAGGGCACGGATGCGAATTTCGGCGAAATACTGGAACTCTCGATGAGTGTTCCGGTCATCGTGGACCTCTGGGCCGAATGGTGTGAGCCGTGCAAGCAGCTCACGCCGATCCTGGAAAAGCTCGTCCTGGAATACGCCGGCCAGTTCGTGCTGGCCAAGGTCGACGTGGACTCGAACCCGCAGCTCACCCAGGCCTTCCAGGCGCAATCGATCCCGACCGTGGCCGCCGTGATCGGCGGTCAGCCGGTGCAGCTGTTCAGTGGCGCACTGCCTGAGGGCCAGGTGCGCGAGGTTCTGCACCGGGTCTTCGAGCTCGCGGCGCAGCACGGCGTCACCGCCATGGCCGCCGCCCCGGAGGCCTCCGGCGACGCCGAAGCGGAGGCGCCGGCCTCCGGAGAACCCGAGCTGCCGCCGCTGCACCAAGAGGCCTACGACGCCATCGACCGCGGAGACTATGACGCGGCGATCGCTCTCTACAAGACCGCGCTGGCGCGGGACCCCCGGGACCAGATGGCCGTCGCCGGCCTGGCCCAGGTGAGCCTCCTGGCCCGGTTGCACGGCAAGACCATGGCCGAGATCCGCTCAGCCGCCGCGGCCGCGCCCGACGACCTGCTAACGCAGCTCGCGGTCGCCGACCTCGACCTCTCCGGCGGTCACATCGAGGATGCCTTCGATCGGCTGCTCGCCCTCTTTCCTGCGCAGGAGCCGGCCGGCCGCAACCTGATCCGCGAGCGCATCCTGGAGATGTTCGAGGTCATCGGCCAAGACGACCCGCGGGTGCCGCCCACCCGCTCCCGCCTCACCGCGCTGCTGTACTAGACGACGGCGTTTCCGACGGGGCCATTTCCGCGCTCTCGCGAACTGGAACGAAGCGGGTCAGCGTTGCAGGCGCAACCAGAGACCGGCCAGCGGGGGCAGGGTCACCACGGCGGATGCCGGGCGTCCGGCCCACGGCACGTCGAGCGCGGTCACGGCACCCAGGTTTCCGACCCCGGAGCCGCCGAAGTCCGCGGCATCCGTGTTCAGAATCTCCTCCCACACCCCGGCGAACGGCAGGCCGACCTGGTAACCGTTGTGCGGCGCCCCGGAGAAGTTGAACAGGCAGGCAATGGGGTTGCCGTCGGCGTCCCAGCGCAGGAACGAGACCACGTTCTGGGCGGCCGGGCCGCCCTCGAGCAGCTCGAAGCCGCCCGGGTCGTTGTCCTTAGCCCAGAGGCTCGGGTTCGACCGGTACACCCGGTTCAGTTGACCGACAAGCGTGAACAGGCCGCGGTGAGCCGGCTGGTCGAGGGTCCACCAGTCCAGGCCGCGCTCTTCGCTCCACTCGGAGCGCTGCCCGAATTCCTGGCCCATGAACAGAAGTTGCTTGCCGGGGTGCGCCCACATGAAGGCGAGGTAGGCGCGCACGTTGGCGAGCTGCTGCCAGGAGTCACCGGGCATCTTCGCGACCAGCGAGCCCTTGCCGTGCACGACCTCGTCGTGGCTGATCGGCAACAGGAAATTCTCGCTGAACGCGTAGACGAATGAGAACGTGATCTGGTTGTGGTGGTGCGCCCGGTACATCGGGTCGACCTGCATGTACTCCAGCGTGTCGTGCATCCAGCCCATGTTCCATTTGAAACCGAACCCGAGACCACCGGCACTGGTCTGCGCCGTGACCCCACCCCAGTTGGTGGACTCCTCGGCGATCATGACCGCTCCGGGATTGCGCTTGTAGGCGGTGGCCGTGATCTCCTGCAACAGGCTGATCGCCTCGAGGTTCTCGTTGCCGCCGTGGATGTTCGGCTCCCACTGACCGTCCTCGCGGGAGTAGTCCAGGTAGAGCATCGAGGCCACGGCGTCGACCCGCAGCCCGTCGATGTGGAACTCCTCGAGCCAGTAGAGGGCGTTCGCGACCAGAAAGTTGCGAACCTGCTTCTGGCCGAAGTCGAAGACGTAGGTGCCCCAGTCCATCTGCTCGCCGCGGCGAGGGTCGGGATGCTCGTACAGCGCTTCGCCGTCGAAGCGGGCCAGCGCAAAGTCGTCCTTCGGGAAGTGCCCGGGCACCCAGTCCATCAAGACGCCGATGCCGGCCCGGTGCAGCCGGTCGATCAGGTAGCGCAGGTCATCGGGGTGGCCGAACCGGCTCGTCGGCGCGTAGTAGCCGGTGACCTGGTAGCCCCACGAGCCGCCGAACGGATGCTCGGTGAGCGGCATGAACTCCACGTGCGTGAACGCCAGTTCGTTCAGATAGTCGATCAGCTGGTCGGCGAGGTCGCGGTAGCTCAGCCCCGGACGCCACGACCCGACGTGCATCTCGTAGATGCTCATGGCCCGGTTGTGGGGGTCGGTGGCCGAACGGTCGGTGAGCCAGCGGGCATCCGCCCACTCGTAGCTGGTCTCACCGATGATGGAGGCCGTCTTGGGCGGGATCTCGGTGTAGCGGGCCATCGGGTCGGCCTTACGCACCCAGTCGCCCGAGCGGGTCATCAGCTCGAACTTGTAGTTGGAGCCGGCGGTCAGCCCAGGCACAAACAACTCCCAGACCCCGGTGCTGCCCATGTTGCGCATGGCGTGCAGCGTGCCGGTCCAGGCGTTGAAGTCGCCGATCACGCGGACGGCCCGGGCATGCGGGGCCCACACGGCGAAGGATGTGCCAGACGTGGTGCCGAGCGGGCCCGCGTTCGGCCGGTAGTGGGCGCCGAGAACATCCCACAGGCGTTCGTGTCGACCCTCGCCGAGAAGGTGCAGGTCGAGCTCGCCGAGGGTGGGCAGGTAGCGATAGGGGTCGTCGACGATCCAGGCGGGGGCGTCGCTGTAGCGGGCCTCCAGCAGGTAGTCCTGAAGGCCGAGAGTGCTCACGCCCTGCCAGATACCGTGGCCCAGGTGAGCCAGCTCCACATGCGCGCCCGTGGGCAGCACGGCGAAGACCTCGGTCGCGAGCGGGCGGAGGGCACGGATGACGGTGAGCGGGTCCGCGATACCGGCCTGCTCGATCAGGTGCTGGCCGAGGACCTCGTGCGGGTTGTAGTAGCTGCCGGTGGAGACGGCCTGGAGGACGTGGTCGGCGATCACCGGCAGCTCGAACGGCGCGGGGGAGTGCAGCGCTCCGGCAGGCTTCGGCACGCTCGCCTTCACGGTTCCCTGAGGCTGGGCGGCGCCCGTCTTGTCCAGGGTCTTCTTGTCAGCGGTTGTCTTGTCTGCGGCCTTTTTGGCCGCCGGACCTCCCTGTGCGTGCTTCATTGAGCTGGTCCTTTCACGTGCAGGATGTGCACCGGTTCGGTGAATGCGTCGAGGCGCACGAAGTTGTCGGCCGACCAGGTCCAGATGGCACCGGTGATCAGGTCCTCGACCTCGAACACGGAGCCGTACGGCAGACCGAACCGGGCGACGTCGAGGTGCACGACGGTTTGGCGCACGGAGTGGGGGTCGACGTTGGCGACGATGATCAACGCGTCCGAGTGCCCGCTGCCCGTGAACGGCGCGTCGAGGAATTTGCTGTAGACGAGGATCCCCTCGTCTTCGCTCTCGTGGAGATCGAGGTTGCGCAGCTGCCCGAGGGCCGGGTGCTCGGCGCGGATGCGGTTGAGGAGGGTGAGGTAGGGCGCCAGGGACGCGCCGGCCGCTTCGGCCCCCGCGAAGTCACGCGGCCGGTACTGGTACTTCTCGTTGTCGATGTTCTCCTCGGCGCCGGGCCGGGCCACGCACTCAAACAGGTCGAAGCCCGTGTACACGCCCCAGGTCGGCGCCGCGGTGGCCGCGAGGGCCGCCCGGATCTTGAACGCCGCCGGGCCGCCGAACTGCAGATACTCGGAGAGGATGTCGGGCGTGTTCACGAACAGGTTCGGCCGCAGGAAGTCGGCGGTCTCGTGGGCGAGGCCATCGAAGAATTCCGCAAGTTCCTGCTTCGTGTTGCGCCAGGTGAAGTAGGTGTACGACTGCTGGAACCCCACCTTGCCCAGGCTCTGCAGCAGGGCTGGCCGGGTGAAGGCCTCGGCGAGGAAGAAGACATCCGGGAATTCGGCGTTGATCTCGAAAATCAGCCACTCCCAGAAATCGAGCGGCTTCGTGTGCGGGTTGTCGACCCGGAAGATATTGACGCCCACTCCGATCCAGTACCGCACGATCCGCAGCACCTCGGCGCGGATACCCAGAGGGTCGTTGTCGAAGTTGACCGGGTAGATGTCCTGATACTTCTTCGGCGGGTTCTCGGCGTAGGCGATGGACCCGTCGGGCAGCGTGGTGAACCACTCCGGGTGCTCGGTGACCCAGGGGTGGTCGGGCGACGCCTGCAGGGCCAGGTCGAGCGCGACCTCGAGGCCGTTCTCGCGAGCGACCGCAAGAAAGAACTGGAAGTCGGCGACGGTGCCGAGGTCCGGGTGGATGGCGTCGTGGCCGCCGTCCGCCGACCCGATCGCCCAGGGCGAGCCGGGGTCGTTCGGTCCGGCGTTGAGCGTGTTGTTGGGTCCCTTGCGGAAAGCCAGGCCGATCGGGTGGATCGGCGGCAGGTAGAGAACGTTGAAGCCCATCGCGGCGACGGCCGGAAGCCGGTCGGCTGCGGTGCGGAAGGTGCCGCTCTGCCAGGAGCCGTCGGCGCGCTTCACGGCGCCCTCCGACCGAGGGAAGAACTCGTACCAGGAGCCGACGCCGGCCCGGGTGCGTTCGACCAGCACGGTCCGGGATTCCGAGACCGATTCGAGGCCGGCCATCGGGCGCACGGCGGCCGCGGCAGCCAGCTTCGGGCTGCTGAGTACATCGAAGCGGGCGGCGACGGACTTGGCCGGGTCGACGAGGGACTTCGCGGCCGCGGTGAACGTGCGCCGCTCGTTCAGAGGGCGGGTCTTGACGGCGCTCTCTCGGATGAGCAGCTCAGAGCCGATCAGGAACATGAGTTCCACATCGACCTCGGCGGGGATCTTCAGCGAGGCGTTGTGCAGCCAGGTGGCCCAGTCGTCGGCGTAGGCGCGCACGCGGTAGGTCCAGCGGCCCTGGGTTCCGAGGGTGACGAGCGTCTCCCAGCGGTCGGTGCCGGGGGAGTTCAGGGACATCGGATGCTGCGACTCGGTTCCATCGGGAGCGGTCAGCAGCAGCATGACGCCGATGAGGTCGTGTCCCTCCCTGAATGCGGTCGCGGCGAACGGAACCGCTTCGCCCACGAACGCCTTCGCGGGCCAGAGGTCGTCGTTCAACTGAGGGGACAGATCGAGGATCGGGATACGGCCGATCCGGGGTTCTGCCGGGTCTGTCGTCTGGACTTCCTGAACCGCGCCGAGGATTTCAGGAGCCGCGCCTGTGCGTTTTACTGTCTTAGCCACCTACTGACCGTAGCGCGGATTGGGGGTGTAATGCTGCCTCTATTCACCCGCCGGACACGCCACGCGCCTAGGCTGAGGATGTGAAAGCGATCCGCAAATTTACCGTCCGAACCGTGCTGCCCGAGTCGCTCGCCGCGCTCGACGAGCTTGCCGGCAACCTGCGCTGGTCCTGGCATGAGCCGACCCGCCAGTTGTTCGAGCACATCGCCCCCGAATTGTGGCGTGAGAGCGGTACCGACCCGGTCGCGTTGCTGGGGGCCGTCGACACGGCCCGCCTCGAAGCCCTCGCCCAGGACAACGACTACGTGGCGTGGGCGAACGCCACCCGCGACGAACTGCGCGAGTACCTCGAGAAGCCCCGCTGGTACCAGGGGCTCGAGGGCGACAAGCCGGCATCCATCGCCTATTTCTCCCCGGAGTTCGGCATCGCCGCCGCGTTGCCGCAGTACTCGGGCGGCCTCGGCATCCTCGCCGGCGACCACCTGAAGAGCGCCTCGGACCTTGGCGTGCCGCTGGTCGGTGTTGGCCTGTTCTACCGTGCCGGGTACTTCAGCCAGGCCATCTCACCCGACGGCTGGCAGCTGGAGAGCTACCCGCTGCTCGACCCCGACGGCCTGCCGCTGTCGGTGCTGCGCCGGGCCGACGGCTCGCCCGTGCAGGTCTCCCTCGCACTTCCCGACGACCGGACCCTGCACGCGCGGGTCTGGCAGGCGATGGTCGGTCGCATCCGGCTCTTGATGCTCGACACCGACATCCCCGAGAACACCGACGACCTGCGACTGGTCACCGACCGCCTGTACGGCGGCGGCGGCGAACACCGTCTGCTGCAGGAGCTGCTGCTCGGCATCGGCGGCGCCCGCGCCGTGAAGAAGTGGAGCAGCCTCAACGGCCAGGCCGACCCTGAGGTGTTCCACACCAACGAGGGTCACGCCGGTTTCCTCGGCCTCGAGCGCATCTCCAGCCTGATCGGCGAGGGGCTCAGTTTTTCGGAGGCGCTGCAGGTGGCCCGGGCCGGAACGGTGTTTACGACCCACACGCCGGTCGCCGCCGGCATCGACCGGTTCGAGCGCAGCCTGGTGCGGCGCTACTTCGAGACCGACCTGCTTCCGGGCGTCGCCGTCGACGACCTCCTCGCCCTCGGCGCGGAGAACTTTCAGGATGGCAATCCGGACGTCTTCAACATGGCCCTGATGGGCCTGCGACTGGGGCAGCGCGCCAACGGCGTTTCGAAGCTGCACGGCGAGGTCAGCCGGGTGATGTTCAAGGGTCTATGGCCAGGTTTCGACGCCGACGACGTGCCGATCGCCTCGATCACGAACGGTGTGCACGCCCCCACCTGGACCGACCCGGCCCTTCTCGCGCTCGCGCAGAGCCGTCTGGGCACCAGCGACACGTCCGACGCCGATTGGGCGTCGCCCGCCGTGTCCGACACGGACCTGTGGCAGGTGCGCGGCCAGATGCGCCTGCAGTTCGTCGAGGACGCCCGCCGACGGATCGCCGCGGCCTGGGAGGGCCAGAACCCGGGCGGCATCGTGCCGTCCTGGATCGGGCGGGTCTTCGACCCGAACGTTCTCACGATCGGGTTCGCCCGCCGCGTGCCGACCTACAAACGTCTGACCCTGATGCTGCACGACCCCGAGCGGTTGCGCGCGCTGCTGCTGCACTCCGAACACCCGATCCAAATCGTAATCGCAGGCAAATCGCATCCGGCCGACGAGGAGGGCAAGCGCCTGATCCAGAGGATCGTGCAGTTCGCGGCCGACCCGGCGCTGCGCACCAAGATCGCGTTCCTGCCCGACTACAACATCGGTATGGCCCAGCTGATGTACCCAGGCACGGATGTCTGGCTCAACAATCCGCTGCGCCCGCTCGAGGCGTGCGGCACGTCCGGCATGAAGGCGGCCCTCAACGGCGCCCTCAACCTGTCGATCCTCGACGGCTGGTGGCCGGAATACTACGACGGCAACAACGGTTGGGCGATCCCCACCGCAGACGCCGCCGGTGACGCGGCCGAACGTGACCGGCTCGAGGCGGACGCGCTGTACGAGCTGATCGAGCACCAGGTCGCACCGAAGTTCTACGACCGCAACGCCGACGGAGTGCCCGAACGCTGGGTCTCCTCGATTCGGCAGACGCTCGCGAAGCTCTCACCGGAACTCAACGCCGGTCGGATGGTGCGCCAGTACGTGCAGGAGCTGTACCGGCCTGCCGGCACGGCCGAGGCCCGCCTGTCCGAGAACAACTACCGGGCCGCCCGGGAATTGGCCGCCTGGAAGGGGCGGATCGTCTCGGCCTGGCCCGGCGTCGCCGTGACCCACGTCGAATCCGGCGGCGTCGCCCCGGTGCCGCAGGTCGGCGACGAACTGCACCTCCGCGCACACGTGCAGCTGAACGGTCTTGCGCCCGAGGACGTCACCGTCGAGGTCGTCTACGGCAAGAGCCTCACCAATGACGACCTGAGTGACGTCAACACCCTGCCGCTCAATACGGAACCGTTGGGGACCGGTGCGACGGATGCCAGTACGCCGACGCTCTTCACCGGCACGATAGAACTCGACCGTGGTGGCGCATTCGGCTACACGGTGCGGGTCGTGCCGCACAACGAGCTTCTGGTGAGCCCCGCCGAGATGGGTCTGATCGCCGTCGCCGGCTAGCGCTGACCGGCCTCACGAAAAAGCACCTTCGTTCCGACGGAGGTGTTTTTTCGTGCGGTTACGGGCGCGCGATCGCCGCGAAGACCGCGGAGGCGGCCCGGGCCAGATCGGCCGGCGTCAGCTCGATGTCAAAACCGCGGCGCCCGCCGGAGACGAAGACGGTGTCAAACGTCAGGGCGCTCTCGTCGACCACGGTCGTGAGCCGGCTCTTCTGGCCGATCGGGCTGATACCGCCCACCACGTAGCCGGTCTTGCGCTCGGCGAGCGACGGGTCTGCCATCACGGCCCTCTTTGCACCCACGGCGGTGGCCAAAGCCTTGAGGTCGAGCTGGCCGGTGACCGGCACGACGCCGACGACCAGCCGGCCGTCGACATCCGTCAGCAGGGTCTTGAACACCCGACCGGCGGCGACGTCGAGTTTCTCCGCCGCTTCCAGGCCGAAACTCGTCGACGACGCCTCGTGCGGGTAGGCGTGCGGGGTGAACGGGATGCCGGCGCGCACCAGCGCCACCGTCGCCGGAGTACCGGCGCTTCCCTCCACCCGTTTGGCCACGGTCAGCGGCCCCCGGTCCGGTTTCCCATGGTCCCTTTGCCCACGCTCAGTGCGCCCGGAGCAGCTGCATCGAGGCGGCCGGAACGAGGAACTGGTCGCCGGGGGCGTGCTCGATGACGGCGTCGCTCAGGTCGTCGTGGCTGGAATCCCAGAGCAGCGAGTACGAGGTGACGCCCGTGTGCAGGGGCAGTGTCACCGTCACCTCCTCCTCACGGCCCTGCACGATCAGCAGGATACGGTTGAAATCCTCGTGCTCCGGGGTGCTCGCCGCCAGGTACTGCAGAGTGCGCTCATCGGACGAGTGCCAGTCGTCCTCGGACATGGACCGGCCCTCCGCGTTGTACCAGTTCATTTCGCTGGCGCTGAGGGTCGTCTCACCGGGGCGTCCGAACCGTACCGGGCGCAGCGCCGGGTTTTCGCGGCGCAGCTGGAGCAGGCGCCGGGTCACCCGGTGCAGGTCCTCCTGCCAGTCGTCGAGGTCCCAGTTCAACCAGGTGAGCTCACTGTCGTGGCAGTAGGCGTTGTTGTTGCCGCGCTGGCTGCGACCGAATTCGTCGCCCGCGGTGATCATCGGCACGCCGGCCGACAGCAGCAGGGTCGCGAGCAGGTTGCGCATGGCCTTGCGCCGGGCGGTCAGGATGTCCCGGTCCCGGGTCGGACCCTCCGCGCCGTGATTGAACGAGTTGTTGGAGTCGGTGCCGTCGCGGTTCGACTCCCCGTTGCCAACGTTGTGCTTGACGTTGTACGAGGTCAAATCGGCCATCGTGAAACCGTCGTGGGCCGTGATGAAGTTGAGCGAGGCGAGCGGGCCGCGCTCCCGGGAGAAGGTGTTCGCGGAACCTGCGAGGCGGGTCGCAAAGCGCCCGATCCCGCTCCCGGCGTGCCCGTCGCGGGCGGCCGCCAGGTCGGTCAGCCAGAACGAACGCATGCGGTCGCGGTAGCGGTCGTTCCACTCGGTCCAGCCGTCCGGGAAATTGCCGGTCTGCCAGCCGCCCATCCCGATGTCCCAGGGCTCGGCGATCAGCTTGACCGTCGAGAGTTCCGGGTCGGCCGTGATCGAGGCGAGCAGCGGGCTGTCCGCCTGGAAGTCGACGTTCTCGTCCCGGGCGAGCGTGGCCGACAGGTCGAAGCGGAAACCGTCGATCTGCACCTCGTTCGCCCAGTAGCGCAGCGAGTCGAGCACGAGTCGGCGGGGAACGTCGTGGGAGACGTTCAGGGTGTTGCCGCAACCCGTGACGTCGATGTATCCGCCGGCGCTGTTCTGCCGGTAGTAGGCGGCATTGTCGATGCCGCGGAGGCTGCTGACGGGGCCGTTCGGGCCCTCCTCGGCGGTGTGGTTGTAGACCACGTCGAGGATGACCTCGAGGCCGGCCTCGTGCAGGAGCTTGACCATGCCCTTGAATTCCCGGAGCACCGCTTCGGGACCGGCGGCCTGGGACTTCTGGGTGGCGTAGTCGGCGTGCGGTGAAAAGAAGTTGAAGGTGTTGTAACCCCAATAATTGCTCAGACCCTGCTTGATCAGGCGCTGCTCGGACACGAACGCCTGCACCGGCAGCAGTTCGACGCTGGTCACGCCGAGGTTCTTCAGGTAGCCGATGGTCGACTCGTGGGCAAGGCCCGCATAGGTGCCGCGGAGGTTCGCCGGCACCGAGGGGCTGAGGTTGGTGAGGCCGCGAACGTGGGCCTCGTAGACCACGGTGTGGTCCAGGGCGATCCTCGGTTTGACCGAACCGGCCCAGTCGAAATCGCCGTCGACTACGGAAGACTGCCACTGGTCGGGGCCGACCCGCACGAGTCCCCGGGAATAGGGTTCGATCAGTGTCTTCTCGGGGTGGAAGGAGTTGCGGGGGGCGGTGGGACCAGAGACGCGGATGCCGTAGCGGCGTCCGGGGGAGAGGGTTCGGGAGTGTCCGGACCAGACGCCGTGCTCATCCTTGACCATGGGCACGGTCTTGATGATCCAGTGGGGGTCGGTGGCGTCGAAGATGCACAGGTCGATGGCGTCGGCGGTCTCCGACCACACGCGGAGTTCGCCGCCGTGGGTCGTGACTCGCACGCCGAGGCTGCGCAGGGGATCAGGCGGGGTCATGCGTTCTAGAGTAATGAGTACAGAAGCCGTGTTTTACCACCAGGAGACCCGCCGGTGGGACCTGGCGAAACTCGAGCGAGCGCGAAAGGAGCGAGATGGCGATCTATCTGGACCATGCGGCAACCACCCCCATGCTGCCCGAAGCCATTGACGCCTACGTTCGGGCGACGGGGGTGGTGGGCAATCCCGCATCCGTTCACAGCCAGGGTCAGAACGCAAAACGGATGCTCGAGGAGGCCCGCGAGCAGGTCGCCGCCAGCCTCGGCTGCGACCCGATCGAGGTAGTCTTCACCGGCGGCGGCACCGAGGCGATCAACCTCGGCATCAAGGGGCTGTTCTGGGCCAGGCAGCCGCGCACCCGCATCCTCGTTCCCGGAGGTGAGCACCACGCCACCATGGACACGGTCGAGTGGCTCGATCGGCACGAGGGAGCCGTGGTCGAGTGGCTGCCGCTGGACGCCGTCGGCCGGATCGATCTGGCAGCGGTTGCCCAATCCATCGCCGCGAACCCCGACGACATCGCCCTGGTCACCTGTCTCAGCGCCAACAACGAGGTCGGAACCCTGCAGCCGGTCGCCGAGGTGGCCGCGCTCGCCGCGGCGCACGGCATCCCGGTGCACGTCGACGCGGTGGCGGCGTACGGCCACGTTCCGATCGATTTCCACGCCCTCAGTCAGGCCGGCGTGGCCGCGCTCAGTGTCTCGGCACACAAGATTGGCGGCCCGGTGGGGATCGGGGCGCTCGCCCTCTCGCGTCGGGCCACGGTCGAGCCGCTGCTGCACGGCGGCGGGCAGCAGCGTCAGGTACGCAGCGGCACTCAGGACGTCGCGGCGGCCGTCGCGTTCGCGGTCGCGGCAAACGCCCTGCACGACCTTCCGGCGGAGAACGCGCGGATCTCCGCGCTGCGCGAGCGCCTCGTCGTCGGCGTCTCCGCGGCCGTGCCCTCCGTCGTGGTGAACGGCGACCCGGACCCGCAAAACCATCTGCCGGGCACCGCGCATTTCAGCTTCCCGGGCTGCGAGGGTGACTCGCTCCTGTTCCTGCTCGACGTGGCGGGCATCTCGGTGTCCACGGGGTCCGCCTGCCAGGCGGGCGTGGCCGAGCCCTCCCACGTGCTGCGCGCCATGGGCCGCAGCGAAGTGGAGGCGCGCGGCGCCCTGCGGATCACCCTCGGCCGCACCAACACCGAGGCCGACGTCGACGCTCTGATCGCCGCCCTCCCGGCCGCCCACGCCCGGGCGGCCCGGGCCGGCCTGGCCGACCGGATGCCGGGCCGCTGAGCCGCGCCGCGGCATCCGTGCTCTGCTGCACGTCGTCGCTCCTCACCCGCGGCGCGGGTGCTGCGCCGCTGCGCGCCTAGCACGCCACGAGCGCAGCGGCGTAGCTGCCGCGCGGCTGACGTGGCGGTGCTGGACGGCTTGGGCCTACACGTGTAAGGTATTTATTGCAGGTGGATGGATGTCGAGGGGAGCGTGGGCACGATGACGCTCGACGAGGAGATCGCCCGGCTGTCCGCCCTCGCCAACCCGCACCGTTTCCGCATCATCGCCCTGCTGGCGGAGGAGTCCCTCCATGTGAGTGAGCTCGCCCGCCGGCTGGGGATGTCCCGGGCCCTGCTGTACATGCACCTGCAACGACTCGAATCGGCCGGTTACGTGACCGGGCACCTCGAACTCTCCGACGACGGCAAGGCCCTGAAATTTTTCGAGGTCGTTTCGTTCGAGGTCACCACCAACGTCGCACGCATCGTTGCGGCGGTCGCAGCCGACACAGAAAGCACACACTGATGGACAACATTCCCTGGTTCGCCTGGATCGCCATTGTCGGCATCATCGCCGGCGTCACATCGAGCATCGTGGCGGCCGTGCTGCGGTCGCGCGAGAAGCAGGCGGAGTTCGCCGGAGCGGCGGACCTGCGCGGCCTCGTCGAGCAGAGCACCGCGAGCAACCAGGCCGTGCTCGACCGGCTCGCCCTGCTGGAGCTTCGCCTCGCCTCGATCGAGCGAACCCTGACCGATATCCCCTGACCGATAACCCCTGACCGATATCCCCTGACACTGGCCCTGGCCCGAGGCTGGTGCCGCGGGCGTCTGTCGTCGCTCGTCCCGGCCCATCGTTTCGTTGCGCGGGAGCTGCGCCGCTGCGCGAGGGCTGCGCGGGGGCGCTCACCCGATTACACTCGTCAAGTGAAGGTTTTGGCAGCAATGAGCGGTGGGGTGGACTCCGCCGTCGCCGCAGCCCGCATGGTCGAGGCGGGACACGAGGTGGTCGGGGTGCACCTGGCCCTCAGCCGGATGCCCGGAACCCTGCGCACCGGCAGCCGCGGCTGCTGCACGGTCGAGGACTCGATGGATGCCCAGCGGGCGGCCAACATCATCGGCATCCCGTACTACGTCTGGGACTTCTCCGAGCGGTTCAAGCTCGACGTGGTCGACGACTTCATCGCCGAATACGCCGCTGGCCGCACCCCGAACCCCTGCATGCGCTGCAACGAGCGCATCAAGTTCGCCGCCCTGCTCGAAAAGGCCCTCGACTTGGGCTTCGACGCCGTCGCCACCGGTCACTACGCCACGATCGTGACGGATGCCGACGGCAACCGCGAGCTGCACCGCGCCAGCGCCTGGGCCAAGGATCAGTCCTATGTGCTCGGCGTGCTCACCCAGGACCAACTGGCGCACTCGATGTTCCCGCTCGGCGCGACGCCGTCCAAGGCCGAGGTGCGAGCGGAGGCCGCGGCGCGCGGTTTCTCGGTGGCGAACAAGCCCGACTCCTACGACATCTGCTTCATCCCCGACGGTGACACCCGAGGCTGGCTGGCCGAGCGCGTGCCGCCGGCGACCGGGGACATCCTCGACCGGGACGGCAATACCCTCGGCACGCACGACGGGGCGGCCGCGTTCACCGTCGGGCAGCGCAAGGGGCTGCAGATCGGCACCCCGGCCGCCGACGGCAAGCCCCGGTTCGTGCTCGAGGTGCGCCCGATCTCCAACACCGTCGTCGTCGGGCCGAAAGAGGCGCTCGCGATCAAGAAGATCGCCGGCACGAAGTTCACCTGGTGCGGCGTGGCCCCCGCACACCCGGAGATCGCCTTCGACTGCGACGTGCAGATCCGCGCCCACGCCGACCCGGTTCCCGCCGTGGCCCAGGTCGTTCCGTTCAAGGCCGGCTCGTCCGCCGAGACCAGCGCGAGCCGCGGGAGCGGCGCCACCACCGAGCTCGTGATCATCCCGGCCGAGCCGCTCACCGGCGTCGCGCCCGGGCAGACCGCCGTCGTCTACCTCGGCACCCGCGTGCTCGGGCAGTGCACCATCGATCGCACGGTTAGTGCCGTCAGTGCGGTCGCCGTCGATGCATAGCCCGGCGCCCGACCCGGCGGCAGACGTGCCCCTGCACGTCGCCGCGGCCGAGGTCTCCGACCTGACCCAGCGCATCCTGGAAGCCCGGGACGCGTACTACGACCGCAACGAGGCCGTCATCACCGACGCGGAGTACGATGCGTTGGTGCACCGCCTCGCCGAGCTCGAGCGGGAATTCCCCGAGCTGGCCAGTCAGGACAGCCCCACCCAGACCGTGGGCGGCCGCGCCGAGACCAGCCTGTTCGATCCGGTGCAGCATGCCGAACGCATGCTCAGCCTCGACAACGTCTTCTCGCTCGACGAATTCGGCCTCTGGGCCGCGAAGGTCGAACGGGACGCCGGGCGACCCGTGCACTACCTCTGCGAGCTCAAAATCGACGGACTCGCGATCAACCTGCGCTACGAGCAGGGGGTGCTGGTCGGCGCCGCCACCCGCGGCGACGGGGTGGTCGGCGAGGACGTCAGTGAGAACGTCGCCTTGGTGCCCGGCATTCCGAGAAAACTGCTGGGCACCGGGCATCCGGCCCTGATGGAGGTGCGCGGTGAGGTGTTCTTCCCGGTCGCCGAATTCCTCGAGCTCAACGCGCAGCAGGTCGCCGCCGGCGAACGCGTCTTCGCGAATCCGCGCAACGCGGCGGCCGGCTCCCTGCGCCAGAAGGCCGAGGGTAAGGCCGCGGAACCGCTGCGCCTGATGCGGGCCAGGCTCGGCCGGCTCCGGATGCTGGTGCACGGCATCGGCGCGTGGGCCACCCCGCCGGTCGCGTCCCAATCCGGGGTCTACGAGCTGTTGCAGGACTGGGGTCTGCCTACCAGCAGCTACTACCGGGTAGAACCCTCCGCGGCTCTCGCGGCGGACTTCGTCGCGTACTACGGCGAGCACCGCGCCAGCGTCGACCACGAGATCGACGGCATCGTGATCAAGGTCGACGAGCTGGCCCTGCACGCCGAACTCGGTGCCACCAGCCGGGCGCCGCGCTGGGCGATCGCCTACAAGTACCCGCCCGAGCAGGTCAACACCAGGCTGCTCGACATCGTCGTCAGCGTCGGCCGGACCGGCCGGGCCACGCCGTTCGCCGTCATGAAGAAGGTGCGGGTCGCCGGTTCCGAGGTGCGCCAGGCCACCCTGCACAACCAGGACGTGGTCCAAGCCAAGGGCATCCTGATCGGCGACATCGTCGTGCTGCGCAAGGCCGGCGACGTCATCCCCGAGGTGCTCGGCCCGGTGGTCGAGCTGCGCGACGGCACCGAGCGAGCCTTCGTCATGCCGGTGAACTGCCCGGAGTGCGGAACGCCGCTCGCCCCGGCCAAGGAGGGCGACATCGACCTCCGCTGCCCGAACGCGCGCAGCTGCCCGGCTCAGGTGCGCGGCCGGGTCGAGCACATCGGCTCCCGCGGCGCCCTCGACATCGAGGTGCTCGGCGAGGTGGCCGCCGCCGCTCTCACCCAGCCCATCCGTCCGGTGGAGCCGCCCCTGTGCACCGAGGCCGGCCTGTTCGACCTCACCCTCGACGACCTGCTGCCGATCGAGGTCATCGTGCGGGACGCCGAGACCGGGCTGGCCAAGGAAGAGGATGACGGCTCCGTGCGGCTGCGCACGCCGTTCCGGCGCAACCCCACGGCCGCCGAGAAGAAGCAGGGCGTCGAGGGACCGCAGCCGTCGTCGAGTGCGCAGAAGCTCCTGCGCGAGATCGAGCTGGCGAAGACCAAGCCGCTGTGGCGGCTTCTGGTGGCCCTCAACATCCGTCACGTCGGGCCGGTGGCGGCGCGCGCCCTGGCCGGCCACTTCGGTTCTCTCGAGCTGATCCGGGCCGCGTCCCGCGAGGAGCTCGCCGAGGTCGACGGGGTGGGCGGCATCATCGCCGACGCCATCATCGCGTGGTTCGAGGTGGACTGGCACCAGGGCATCGTGGAGCAGTGGACGGTGGCCGGCGTTCAGTTCCGCATATCGGAGCACCCCGGTCCTGGAGCCGCTGCGGCGGCCGGGGGAGTGCTGGCCGGGCTCACGGTGGTGGCCACCGGATCGATCGAGGGCTACACCCGGGAAGAGGCGCAGGAGGCGATCATTTCCGCCGGGGGCAAATCCGCCGGGAGCGTGTCGAAGAATACCGACTTCGTGGCCGCCGGTCCGGGCGCGGGGTCGAAGCTGGCCAAGGCGGAGGCGCTCGGCCTGCGGATCCTCGACGCCGCAGAATTCCACCTGCTGGTCACGAGCGGCCCGGAGTCCCTGGCCGAGACGACGGTCGACGCCGACGCCGACGCCGACGCCGACGCCGACGCCGACGCCGACACTGACCCGGTTTGATTCAACGGCTCTCCTCGCCCGGCACCTCTGACGCGTCGACCCAACCGAGCACCATCCGGGTGAACAGGTCCACATCCTCGATGCTCCAGACATGGTGCATGCCGGGTGCGGTCCAGGCGCGAGTCTGCGGCAGATGGGCGAGCAGCGCAGGAAAGCTGTCCCGGACGAGGCGGGACTCCCGTTCGCCCGCCACCGCCAGCAGGGGGCCGCGGTAGTCCTGCAGCCTCTCCGGGACGCCGCCGCGGTTCACCTCGGCGAAGACGCGCTGGGCGTTGTCGGTTCGGAGGCTCAGACCGTGTTCCACGAACAGGTCGACCGCGTCGGCGGGCAGGCCGAAAGCCTTCGCCTGGGCCCGCCAGTACCAGGGGCGGTCCCAGAGCCGCAGTTGCATCGTGCTCAGGAACCGGGCCGTGCCGTGCACCCCGGTGAGCGGCACGCCGGACACCAGGCACGAGTGCAGCAGTCCCGGGTGCCGGGCCATGACGTGCGTGGCCACTAGGCCGCCCAGGGACAGCCCCACCAGATGGGCCCGGCCGCCGCGCGCGTGCGCGGCGATGATGCCGGCCACATCGTCGGCGGTCTGACCGAGGGAAAGCCAGTCCTCTCCGGCCCGGTCGCCGAAACCGGGCAGGTCGGGGGTGAGCAGATGCCGGTCGGGCATTCCCTCCACCTGCGGTCTCCAGGACCACGACGCGACGCTGCCGCCGTGCAGGAACATGATCGTGTCGGTCCCCGTGGTGTCAACGCCGTGCTGCAGGGGATAGCGGAATTCCAGGCGCTGGCGGGGACGGCTCATCCGAAGGCCTCCTTCGTCTCGACCAGCCACGCGAGTTCCGCCTCGGCGTGGAGGATTCCGTTCCGCAGCGTTGCGAAGCGCAGCCTGCGTCCGAGGTCGTCCGGGGCACGATCGTCGGGCTCGCGGTGGGCCTGCTCCTGCTCGGCGACGGAACGCAATGCGGCCAGCATCGTGGTGGCCTGGCCGCGCCGCGCCCGCAGCAGTGCCCGGGTAGCCGGCACCCCCAGGGTGCCGACGAAGAACAGCCGCATCAGGAACGCGTCGTGCGAGGTTTCGGGTTCCAGCGGCGCCCGCAGCCAGTCGCCCAGGGCCGCCCGGCCGGCCGAGGTGATGTGGTGCTCGCGCCGGTCGGGGCGTCTCTCCTGCGGAATGACCTCGACGTCGGCGAGACCGTCGGCGACCAGTGCCGCCAGCGTGCGGTAGATTTGGGATTGGTCGGCGGACCAGAAATGGGCGACGGATGCCTCGATGCTCTTTTTGAGGTCGTATCCCGTCATCGGTGCGAGGTCCAGGATCCCGAGGAGGGCGATTTTCAACGACATGTGTATATGGGATCACACCTATACAGGTTTATGCAAGTATAAACTTTGGCGCGATTGACCCTCGATCGGGGGTCTCCCAGACCCACTGTGGGGGCACGGCCGCACCATCCGTTTCAGTAGTCTGGAGACGCAATGCTTGTCTGTTAGAGGCCGGGTTGTTTTGCTACTCGGTGTTCGTGAGGGGACGTGCCCAGGTTTGCTGTTAGAAGCGGCGGTTCTAACGCTCTCTCTGGCTCTCAATGGAGTCAGTGAGACCTCTGGCGCGCACGCTCTCAGCACCACAGTCCAGGGCCAGCCGGTGCCGAACCGGGGCGCCGAACCCGCCGCGGCGGAACCGTTGTGGCTGAACCTGTCGGCGCGCACCGGTACCTCGGTCGCGGGGCCCGGCGCCGGCGACCCGCGGGTGTCCGCGCAGCCGATCGCATCCGTGCCGAGGTCCGCCACGGTCGCCACCGTCGAATCCGTGCGGGGACTGACCGGAGCCAACCTGCTGGCCGGGCTGTCCACCCTCTCCGTGGCCGACATGGCCGCGTTCGTGGAGCAGTCCCCCGGCCAGGTCGACGCCCTGTTGACGGCGCCGCCCGCAGCCTCCGCGGTGGCCGGCCTCTGGACGGAACTCGAAGCCTCCGAGCGGTCGTCGCTGCTGGCTGCCGCACCCAAGCTCGTGGGCAACCTGGAGGGTGTCCCCTTCCGGGAGCGGGGCAGGGCCAACGCTCGCTACCTCACGCAGAGCTTGGCCGACGTCACCCAGCGGCTGGCCGACGCGACCGACGACAGCGAGCGCACGCTGCTCAACCGAGAACTCGCCGTCCTGACCCAGGTCAAGGCGGCACTGAGCACCCCCGACGGCGCCCCGCGCCGTTCCTTGATCCTCCTCGACCCCGCAGGCGGCGGGCGTGCCGCGATCGCCCTCGGCAACCCGGACACCGCCGCATTCGTCACCTATCTGGTACCCGGCATGAACTACACCGTCGAGCAGCAGATCGTCAACTGGGCCGACACCGCAGACGCCGTGTACACGGAACAGATCGCGGTGCTGCGCGGGGGGGCGCCGTCCGGGCACGCCCTGACCGGCGGCATCCGCGCCGCCGGCGTCGCCACGATCGCCTGGATCGGCTACGAGGCCCCCACTGTGTTCACCGTGGGCGGGACGGGCCTCGCGGAGGTCGGCGCCGACTTCCTGGAGCAGTCGGCTCTGGGCGTCGCGGCCGACCGAGGCACGCGTCGGCCCTTCGTTTCGGTGCTCGCGCACTCGTACGGGTCGACCGTGGCGCTCACGGCGCTGGCCCGCGGCACGTTCGGGGTGGACGCCCTGGTGCTGGTGGGGTCCCCGGGCAGCCAGGTGCAGTCCGTCGACAGCCTGAGCGTCGCGCCGGGCAGTGTCTATGTGGGCAGCGCCGACTGGGACCCGACCGTGAACAGCGCTTTCTTCGGCAGCGATCCCGGTGCGGAGGCGTACGGCGCGAACACCCTCGGCGTATCCGGCGGGAACGATCGGATCACCGGCTCCTGGCTGAACGGATCGGTCGGCCACAACGCCTACTTCGACGTTGGAAGCGAGTCCCTGCACAACATGGCGTTGATCGGAACCGGCAACGCGGATCTTGTCACCGACGGCTCCGAATAGAATTGGGGAATCCACCCCCGACGATCGTACGGAGCAACATGTCTGAAATCACGGCCGAGCAGGTTGCCCATTTGGCCAACCTTGCCCGGATCGACCTCAGCTCGGAGGAGATCGCCCGCCTCACGACTGAACTCGGTCAGATCGTTGACTCGGTCGCAAAGGTAGCCGAAGTGGCCACGCCGGATGTGCCGGCGACGAGCCACCCGATGCCGCTGACCAATGTCTTCCGCGCCGACACGGTGGTTCCCTCGCTCACGGTCGAACAGGCGCTCTCCGGGGCTCCCGACCGGGACGGCGACAAGTTCCGCGTGCCCGCAATCCTGGACGAGGAGTAATCCATGACCAATGTGATCAAGCTGTCCGCCGCCGACCTCTCGGGTCTGCTTGTCGAACGGTCCATCAGCTCCGTCGAGGTGACCCAGGCTCACCTGGACCAGATCGCGGCCGTCGACACCGGTGTGCACGCGTTCCTCCACGTGGCCGGCGAGGCCGCGCTCGCCGCCGCAGCCCGCGTCGACGCCCGGCGTGCCGCCGGGGAGGTGCTCGGGCCGCTCGCCGGGGTGCCGATCGCCATCAAGGACGTGCTCGCCACTATCGACATGCCCTCGACCGCCGGTTCCAAGATCCTCGAGGGCTGGATCGCCCCGTACGACGCCACCGTGGTCAGGCGCGTGCGCGACGCCGGGCTGATTCTGCTCGGCAAGACCAACATGGACGAGTTCGCGATGGGCTCATCGACCGAATTCTCCGCCTACGGCCCGACGCACAACCCGTGGGACTTCGACCGGATCCCCGGCGGCTCCGGCGGTGGCTCCGCGGCCGCGGTCAGCTCCTTCGAGGCGCCGCTGGCACTCGGCAGCGACACCGGCGGCTCGATCCGCCAGCCAGCCGCCGTCACCGGCTCGGTCGGCGTCAAGCCCACCTACGGCGGTGTGTCCCGCTACGGCTCGATCGCTCTCGCATCCTCGCTCGATCAGGTCGGCCCGGTGACTCGCACGGTGCTCGACGCCGCCCTGCTGCACGACGTGATCGGCGGGCACGACCCGCTCGACTCGACGTCGCTCACGGACACCTGGCCCTCGATGGCGGCCGCCGCACGCGCCGGCCTCGCCGACGGGGCGCTCACGGGGGTGCGGGTCGGCGTGATCAAGGAGCTGAGCGGCGACGGATTCCAGGCCGGAGTTGCGCAGCGCTTCACCGAGACCCTCACGCTGCTTTCCGCGGCGGGCGCCGAGATCGTCGAGATTTCCGCCCCCAGCTTCGAGTATGCGATCGCTGCCTACTATCTGATCCTCCCGGCGGAGGCGTCGAGCAACCTGGCGCGCTTCGACTCGGTGCGCTTCGGCATCCGGGTCAACCCGGAAGACGGCCCGCTGACCAGCGAACGGGTCATGGCGGCCACGCGCGACGCGGGCTTCGGCCCCGAGGTCAAGCGCCGCATCATTCTCGGCACCTACGCCCTCAGTGCCGGCTACTACGACGCCTACTACGGCAGCGCGCAGAAGGTGCGCACGCTGATCCAGCGCGACTTCGACGCGGCCTTCTCGAAGGTCGACGTGCTGGTGTCGCCGAGTGCGCCGACCACCGCGTTCAAGTTCGGCGAGAAGATGGCCGACCCGATGGCCATGTACCTCAACGACGTCACTACGATCCCGGCCAACCTTGCCGGGGTCCCCGGCATGAGCCTGCCGATGGGACTCGCGCCCGAGGACGGCCTGCCGGTCGGCCTTCAGATCATGGCGCCCGCGAAAATGGATGCCCGTCTCTACAGCTTCGGAGCCGCCGTCGAGGCGCTGCTCGAAGCATCCTGGGGGCACACCCTCCTCAGCCGGGCGCCGGAACTGGCGCTCAGAGAAATGTTCGCCGGCACAGCCACAGGCACAGCCACAAGCACAGCGTTCACGAGCACAGAGGGAGCCGTCTGATGAAGAAGGCCGAACTGATGGACTACGACAAGGCCCTGGAGCTGTTCGAGCCGGTGCTCGGCTTTGAGGTGCACGTCGAGCTCAACACCAAAACAAAGATGTTCTGCGGCTGCGCGAACGAATTCGGCCAGGGTGCCAACACCAACACCTGCCCCACCTGCCTGGGTCTGCCCGGAGGGCTGCCGCAGGTGAACGCGAAGGCCATCGAATCGAGCATCCGTTTAGGGCTCGCCCTCGGCTGTGAGATCGCGGAGTACTCGCGGTTCGCCCGCAAGAACTACTTCTATCCGGACACCGCGAAGAACTTCCAGACTTCGCAGTACGACGAGCCGATCGCGTTCAACGGTCAGCTCACGATCGAACTCGAAAGCGGACGCCTGGTCACGGTCGACATCGAGCGCGCCCACATGGAGGACGACGCCGGCAAGCTCACCCACGTGGGTGGGGCGACCGGTCGCATCCAGGGTGCCGACTACTCGCTGGTCGACTACAACCGCGGCGGAGTGCCGCTGGTCGAGATCGTCACCCAAATGATCGAGGGCGGCGAGGCGGACTCACCCGAGATCGGCCGCACCTACGTTGCCGCCATCCGCGAGATCGTGAAAGCGCTCGGCGTCTCCAACGCCCGGATGGAAGAGGGCAACGTGCGTTGCGACGCGAACGTGTCCCTGCGCCCGCGCGGCTCGAACGTGCTCGGTACGCGCACCGAGACCAAGAACGTGAACTCGCTGCGTTCGGTCGAGCGGGCCGTGCGGTACGAGATCCAGCGTCAGGCGGCCCTGCTGCACGCCGGTGGAACCATCACTCAGGAGACCCGGCACTGGCATGAGGACACCGGCATCACCTCGGCCGGCCGGCCCAAGTCCGACGCCGACGACTACCGGTACTTCCCGGAGCCCGACCTCGTTCCCGTGGCCCCGTCGCGGGAATGGGTGGAAGAACTCCGCGCCACCCTGCCGGAGCCTCCGGCCGCCCGCCGCAAGCGGCTTCAGGCCGACTGGGGCTTCGCCAACCTCGAATTTCAGGATGTCGTCAACTCCGACCTCCTCGACGCCGTCGAGGCAACCATCGCAGCCGGCGCCGCAGCCCAGGCCGCCCGCAAGTGGTGGACCGGCGAGGTTGCCCGCCTTGCGAACGCCTCCGGTGTGTCCGCCGACTCGCTTGTGCAGCCGGCGCAGGTCGCCGCACTGATCGAACTCGTCGTGGCCGGAACGCTCACCGACCGCCTGGCCCGGCAGGTGCTCGAGGGCGTCATCGGCGGCGAGGGCACTCCGCTCGAGGTCGTCGAGTCCCGCGGTCTCGCGGTCGTCTCGGACGATGGCGCGCTGATCGCGGCGATCGATGAGGCTCTGGCCGCCCAGCCCGACGTTCTGGCCAAGATCCGCGACGGCAAGGTTCAGGCGGCCGGAGCCGTGATCGGCGCCGTTATGAAGGCCATGCGCGGACAAGCGGATGCCGCCCGCGTGCGCGAGCTCGTGCTCGAGCGTGCCGGATCGGCCGAGTAATGGGCCTGCGGAACACGCGCCAACCTGCCGCCGACGGGTACCCCGGTTCCCAGCCGGGTGCCCTCGGTGTGGGAGCGCAGGTCGTGGTGCGCTTGGACCGTGGTCGGTATCCGGACGCCGACGCCGAAGACCCGAGCGGCGTGATTGTGGCGGCCGGAGAACTCCAGGGCGCGGCCCTCTACGCCCCCGTTTCCGGACGGGAAACCGTATGGATCGTGGAGTTCGACGAACCCTTCTACGGTCTCGACGGTTCTGGCCCGCACGCGTCGGCTCGGGTGGCGCAGAGCTCGCTCGAAGCCGCCCCCGAGGCGTAACCGTCGTGGAGCAGGAGCGCCCGGCGACCGCGCGGGACATCCGTCGCTGGCGCCGCTACCTGGCAGACGAACGGGCCGAAGCGACGGTGTACCGCGACCTCGCCGGACGCCGTAGCGGCGAGGAGCGCGAGATCCTGCTGGCTCTGGCCGACGCCGAGGGGCGCCACGAACAGCACTGGCGGCACCTTCTCGGTGACCAGGTCGGAGCCCCGCGCCGGGGCGCGATCCGCACCCGTTTCCTGGGGTTCCTGGCCCGCAGGTTCGGATCGGTGTTCGTGCTTGCCCTCGCCCAGCGTGCCGAGGCCCGCTCCCCGTATGACGCCGATGCCGACGCCACAGACACCATGGCCGCCGACGAGCGCATCCACGAGGAGGTCGTGCGTGGGCTGGCCGCTCGCGGCCGGCAGCGGCTGGCTGGCACGTTCAGAGCCGCGGTCTTCGGGATCAACGACGGCCTCGTCAGCAACCTGGCCCTGGTGCTGGGCATCGGCGCCACCGGAGTGCCCGCCGCCACGATCCTCTTCACCGGTATCGCCGGTCTCCTCGCCGGGGCACTCTCGATGGGTGCCGGCGAATATGTCTCGGTACGGTCCCAGCGTGAGCTGCTCGAAGCCTCAACGCCGAATCCGGCGTCCCGGAATGTGCTGGCCCATCTCGATTTGGCTGCGAACGAACTGACCCTGGTCTATCGCGCGCAGGGGATGCCCCCGGAGAAAGCGGAGATCCATGCACGCGAGGTTCTGCGCACGATGGCCATCGCGACCGGCCCGGTCGACGTCAAGAAGACCGGCGGCCTGGCTCCGGCGGTCGACGAGCACGAAGCCATCGGCACGGGAATCGGAGCGGCCACGTCGAGCTTCTGCTTCTTCGCCTCCGGGGCGATCCTGCCGGTGCTGCCGTATCTGTTCGGCCTCGACGGGATCACCGCGGTCATCGCAGCAGCCGTGCTCGTGGGGCTCGCCCTGCTGGCCACTGGCGCCATCGTCGGGCTGCTCTCGGGCGGGCCGCCCTGGCGGCGCGCCATCCGTCAGCTCATCATCGGTTTCGGTGCTGCCGGCGTCACCTATCTGCTGGGTCTTATCTTCGGAACCTCGATCGCCTAACGCTGCTCCCGAGCCGCCGTGCTTGAGGTGGCCGCAATTCCGCTCAGAACCGCGCCGGGGTTCCTTCGTGTGCGCCTGCCGCACGGCCGGCTCCGATTCGGCCCTTTTTCCGGTGCACGGATGTTCGTGGCCGGTTCGCTGAGGAGGGTGCGCCCGGTCGGTGAGGTCCACTGCAGGGTTCTGCCGGGCAGGGGCACGGAGCTCCACCGGGTCTCGGACTGCTCGCTATAAATGGGCTTCATGAGGGAGACGTTACGGGTACCCACTGACATTCGATGCCCCAGGTCGGCGACCGTCAGCGCCCTGTGGATAACCCGATCAAACTCATATTGCAGAGGAGGAGTGGTGCTCGCTGCGGGGTTTGCTTCGGGCATCCGTCATGGGGCGCGCCACCCGCATCCGTCCTCACGGTATTACGGAGATTTTTGGGGAAACGCCGGTTTGGGAGCCGGTCTGGGCGGCGTGTTGCGACAATCTCCGAATTAAGCGACTACGGCCGCGACGGGTGCTCCGGGCTGGGTGGCAACGAGAGCGCCTGCGACTTCACGGTGAACTCCGACCAGTGCGAGATCTCCCACGCCGGCGACGAGGAGTACGCGGCGCAGATCTGGTACTGGTCCACTCCCATTGAAAACTGCCTCGACGGCCGCACCGACGTGAAGTGCACCGACTACTCCGACTGGACGACCGCCTGGCAGGAGATCAAGGGTTAGCGCGGCATCCCCATCCGGCCGAGCCGAATCGGAGGAATCATGACGGGTGACACGGCGTCGCCGGGGCAACGGATGCCGGTGCCGCCGCACCGGGACACGCTCGCCCGGCGGGGTTCGATCACGCTGAGCCGGCATCCGCGGCTTCGCCTGACGCTGAGGCTGTCCACCCCTCTGCTCTGGCTCGGCCTGATCTACATCGTTGCCCTCGCCGCCCCGCTGATCACCTCTCTGTGGACAGTCGACAGCTTCACGGGCACCATCACACGGTCCTGGACGCTCGATAACATCATCACCGTGCTCCGTTTCGCTCTACCAGACGGTGACGGTGCGCACCGCGGGGGCGGGCGTCAAGACGCTGCCGATCTGGATTCTGGACACCCTGTTTCGCCCCACCCAGGCACCGAACGTCAACGTCATCGCCGTGGTGCTGGTGCTGGTGTCGATCGTTCCGATCTACATCGCCCAACGCATTGCCGGCGCGGAAAAGGAGAGCCGGTAGCACCAGGCCTGGAGGTGCAGCCCGCGGGCTACGGCCGGCGCGGATCCCGGCCGGTCAGGGCGAGCAGCCGCGTCTGCAGCGGCGCGTTCTCGTCGGATGGTACCGGGGAGGCGAAGAGGCCGCTGGCCTCGAGGGTGTCCCGCTGGGGCTCGAACACCGTCCAGACCGCCTCGATCAGGGCCGGGTCGAGGGACTCGTCGGCGGCCGTTGCCCGCGCCAGGTCCCAGGAATGGATCGTGACGTCGGAGACCTGCTCGCGCAGGTAGTCGGATGCCGTCACCGTGTCATACGACAGGGTCACCGGTGCATCGGCCGGGGTCGTTGCCCAGGCTGCGGCCGCCAGCGCCGAATAGATGGCCCATTCCTTCGCGAGGTCCGGGCCCAGCGGGGTGAGTGAGCGCCGGGCGTCGAGCACCGAGAGGCCGCGCAGCAGCGCGGGGACCCACTGCTGTTCCAGCACCACGTGGCGCACCAACTCGGTCACGGTCCACTCGGTGTCCGGTGTGGCGGCGGCCCAGTCGGTGATCATGTCGACGCGGGCCCCGAACTCTTCGGCGGCCTGTTTCTGCAGCGCAAGCCAGTCATACGTCATGGGACTCCCTCGGTAGAACGGGTAGAGCGGGTAGAACGGGTGGAACGGATGCCCCTGCAACGCTACAACCGGCATCCGTCACCGTGCATTCCGTCACCGTGCATTCCGCCGCGGCGCTGTTCACGTTCTCCCGTCGCGGAATCGGTCGCGGGCTGTCGCCGGTCCGGGTTAGGGTCTCTCCATGAGCAGGCAGGACGCATGAGCAGGCAGGATGGCAGCGATCGCACGGTCTCGACCGATGCGGTCGACGACAGCTCCGCGACCCTGCTCCACATCGACCTGGACGCGTTCTTCGCGTCGGTGGAACTGCTCGATCACCCCGAACTGGTGCACCTCCCGGTGATCGTGGGACACCGGTCCGGACGCTCGGTGGTCACGGCGGCGAACTACGTGGCCCGACGCTACGGCGTCAATTCGGCCATGCCCATGGCGCTCGCCCTGCGGCGCTGCCCGGCGGCGGTGGTGCTCGAACCGCACATGGGCCGGTACAAAGAATACTCGGACCGGGTGATGCGCATCTTCGAAGATTTCACGCCGCTGGTCGAGCAGCTCGGCATCGACGAGGCCTTCCTCGATGTGGCGGGTGCTCGCCGTCTGCACGGCTCCCCGGCCGAGATCGGCGCGAAGATCCGGGCCCGGGTCAAGTCCGAAACCGGGCTCACCTGCTCGGTCGGAGCGGCGAGCACGAAGTTCGTCGCCAAGATGGCGTCGGGCCGGGCGAAACCCGACGGCCTGCTCGTGATCCCCGCCGAAGACACCCTCGCGTTCCTGCATCCGTTGCCTGTCGGCGCCCTGTGGGGGGTCGGCGCCACGACCGAGCAGGCGCTGCTCGGGCAGGGCCTGCGTCAGATCGGCGACCTCGCCCGCACTCCCCTCGCCGTGCTGCAGAAGTGCGTGGGCGAGGCCGCCGGCCGCAAGCTGCACGAGCTGGCCTGGGGGAGGGACCCTCGGTTGGTCACGGTGGAACACGAGGAGAAGAGCGTCGGCCACGAGGTCACGTTCGAATTTGACGTGACGGATGTCGCGCGGCTCCGCAGCGAACTGCTACGGCAGTCCGTCGCGGTGGCTGCCCGGCTGCGCCGCGCCGGCCTCGTCGGCCGCGGCGTGGTGCTCAAGGTGCGCTACACCGACTTCAGCACCGTCACCCGCTCCCGCACCCTGTCGGAACCGACCAGCGTCGGACGCCGGATCTACGAGGAGGTGGCCGCCAGCTTCGACGCGCTGGCGGCGTCCGGCATCCGGGTGCGCCTCATCGGCGTGCGCGTTGAGCAGCTCAGCGATGGCGACGGCAGTGGCGCCGGCCTCTGGGACCCTGACGATGACTGGCGGGGAGCCGAACGGGCCGTGGACTCGGTTACCGCAAGGTTTGGGCGCGGCATGGTGCGCCCGGCGTCGCTGCTGGATCCGGACAAACCCTGACCAGGCCACCACTGATCAGGCAACCGCAAACCAGACAGGGGGTAGCCTGAATCCATGACTAGCCTTCCAGAGAAGCTCGCAGATATCTCTCGTACCGCCGGCGTCAGGTCGGCCTACGGTGATCCGGTCCAGGTGGACGGCGTCACCCTGATTCCCGTTGCTCTCGTCTACTACGGCTTCGGCGGTGGCGAGGGTGACTCCGCCGCCACCGGCAGCGGGTCCGGCGGCGGGGGCGGCGGAGCATCCCTGCCGATCGGCGCCTACGTCAAATCGGGCACGACGGTGCGCTTCGAGCCCAACGTCATCTCGTTGCTCGCGGTCGGCATCCCGTTCCTCTGCGTGGCCGGCAAGGCGATCTCCCGCGTCGTCCGCGCCCTCAAACGCTAGCAGCGAGTGCGACCAACCGCCCGGTCGCCCAGCCACTCCGACTGAGGATGTCGGGCTGCTGACTGCGCTCCAGCGCTATCAGTGCCCGCCGGCCAGCTCGATGAGTGAGTCTCCATGGCCGAGGTTGAGGGGGGTTCGCGGATCGGGGGCTCCGTTGCGCTTGTTCCTGATTCCGACGCACGTTTGCGCGCGGACAGCGACGAGGTGGATGAACGTGCACTCCAACCGCCGCGTCATTCGAGCCCAAGGACCTGCGGTACATCCGTCCCGAACAAATTCGACGGAGATTGTGCCCTCAACGGCGCGTTTGGGCTCAAAAACGGGTGTTGATCGATGAATCTCCGTCGAATTGGTTCGGCGCCGGGCACGGCGTTCCGCCCGTGACGACCAGCAGACACTCCGGCTGAGGGAGTTGGGCGGCTGGGTGCGCTCCGGCCCTGTCAGTGCCCGCCGAACCGCTCGTCGCGAGCCGGATCGGCCTCGAACACGTCTGGGACGCCGTCGTTGTCGGCGTCGAGCGCCTCCTTGTCGGCGATGCGTCCGTAATGCCGGTTGCGGCTCCGCAGCACCACGGTCGCGAGTAGTGCCGCCAGCAGCGACCCGGTCAGGATGGCCACTTTGGCGTGGTCGTCATGCGGGCTGCCCTGCCCGAAAGCCAGCTCGCTGATCAGCAGCGACACCGTGAAGCCGACACCGGCGAGCATGCCGACGCCGATCACATCCACCCAGGCCAGATCCGGGTCGAGGGCGCCCCGGGTGGTCTTGGTGACCAGTACGGTGGCGAGCAGGATGCCCACCGGCTTTCCCACCACCAGGGCGACGACGATTCCGATCGCGACCGGGTCGGTGAGGGCCGTGGTCAGGCCTGACACGCCGCCGATCGTGACCCCGGCGGAGAAGAAAGCGAAGACCGGCACGGCGAAACCGGCCGAGAGCGGGCGGATGCGGTGCTCGAGGTTCTGCGCCAGGCCCGGGCCGGCGTCGGGTCCGCCGCTACGTCGGCTGCGCAGCACGGGCACGGCGAAGCCGAGCAGCACTCCGGCCACCGTGGCGTGGATGCCGGAGCCGTGCACGAGAGCCCAGGTGGCGAGGCCGAGCGGCAGCAGAACGGTGCCCGCGGCCCACCTGGTGGTGCCGAACAGGTAGGAGTACTTGTGCGCCAGAAAGGCGAAGAGGCCCAGCGGCACGATGGCGAGTAGCAGTAGAACGGGCTGGAGGTCGCCGGAATAGAAGAAGGCGATGATGGCGATGGCGAGCAGGTCGTCGACCACGGCCAGGGTCAGCAGGAAGATGCGCAGGGCGCTGGGCAGTTTGGAGCCGATCACGGCGAGCACGGCCACGGCGAAGGCGATGTCGGTTGCGGTGGGGATGGCCCAGCCGCGCAGCATTTCCGGCCCCGAGCTGAACGCGATCGCGGTAAAGATCACAGCAGGAACGATGACGCCGCCGACGGCCGCGGCGACCGGGACGACCGCGCGGCTGAAGGTGCGCAGATCGCCGGCGACGAACTCACGTTTGAGTTCGAGCCCGGCAATGAAGAAGAAGATCGCCAGGAGTCCGTCGGCGGCCCACGCGCCGAGGCTCAGATTGAGGTGCCACGGCTCGTAGCCGATCTGAAAGTCCCGCACCGCATAGTAGAAATCGGAGGCCCCGGTGTTGGCCAGGATCAGCGCGAGAACCGTCGCCACCAGCAGGAGAGCGCCGCCCACGGTCTCTTTGCGCAGGATCGTCGAGACGTGCAGGTACTCGGGATAGCTGCTGCGGCGAAAGACGTTCAGTTTCGGGGTGGGAGGAAGAGGTGATGGTTTCGGCATGGACGAGCCTCAGTCAATCAGGATTTTGTGGCACACGAACATTGCTGTCGACCAGACTTCCCGACTCACCACTTCGAGCGTACCGCGTTCGGGCGCTCAACGCCGCCCGCGCTAGCTACACCGCCAGCGGCCCATCCGCTGGCGGGAGCCCGGCCCTTCCCGCCAGCTGCGGGGGATGTGCCAGGGTCCGCGCACGGGTAGCCCGCGTCGCATCCGTCGTCGCCGCAAAATGAAGTGGCGCAGCAACAGAAGCAACAGCCCGGCGAGGATCAGGGGAACGGTGAACGTCATTCGCGCCCGACAGTGATGCGGGGGCGAGGCGAGGACTCCATCCCGCGAGTCTAGGCCGAGGTCTATACTTGATACGAACACGGGAGTCCGGTCAACCGGGCTGAGAGGAAGCTTCTGAAGCTTCGACCGTCGAACCTGATCTGGATCATGCCAGCGCAGGGAGGCAGATTTTCTCGTTCCCGTGCCCTGGAACCATCTACGGAAAGGGCACAAAAAGTGCACGCAACAACCACCCTTCTCACCTCCACCACGTCCCGCCGGCCGCGTAACTTCCGGTGGCGGGTCGTCGACATCGTAATCGCCAGTGTCATCGGCGTGGCCAGCGGGCTGATTTTCGTCGTCTGGAACCAGGCATACAACCCGCTCAGCGGCGTGCTCACTCCGCTGCTGCCGGGCCTGCAGGCTCTCCTGGGCGGCGGATGGCTGTTCGCCGGTGTGCTCGGTGGCCTCATCATCCGCAAACCCGGCGCCGCGCTCTACACCGAGCTGCTGGCGGCGGTCGTGTCGACCCTGGTCGGCGGCACCGCCTGGGGGGCCACCATTCTGGTGTCCGGCCTGGTGCAGGGTCTCGGCGCGGAGCTGGTCTTCGCGCTGTTCTTCTACGCCAACTACCGCCTCGTCGTGGCCCTGCTCGCCGGCGCGGGCGCCGGCCTTGCCCTCGCCGTCAACGACCTGTTGCTCTGGTACCCCGGATCGGCCGTTCCCTTCATCACCATCTACACAGCCTCCTCGATCGTCTCCGGCATTGTCGTGGCCGGACTGCTGTCCTGGCTGGCCATGCGTGGCCTCGCCCGCACCGGCGCTCTGTCGCGGTTCGCCGCCGGGCGATCGAACCGCACCCAGGTCTAGGGGGACGGCGATGACACCGGCAGCAGCGGCATCCGTCTCGGGCGCGTCCGTCGTGGCCCGCGGCTGGGGATGGCGGCATGCCGGGCGGCGGGGCTGGGCCGTCGACGGCCTCGACCTGCGAATCGAGCCGGGCGAGCGCGTGCTGCTGCTCGGCGCTTCCGGGGCCGGCAAATCGACTCTGCTGCACGCCCTCGCCGGGGTTCTCGGCGGCGACGAGGAGGGCGAGCAGCGCGGTCAGCTGCTTGTGAACGGCGCCGGGCCGACCGCCGCGCGAGGCCAGGCCGGGCTGCTGCTGCAGGACCCTGACTCCCAGGTGATCCTGGCGCGGGTGGGCGACGACGTCGCCTTCGGCTGCGAGAACCTGGGGGTGCCCCGCGAGGAGATCTGGCGCCGGGTGAGCGACGCTCTGGACATGGTCGGCCTGGACCTGCCGCTCTGCCATCCGACGTCGTCGCTGTCGGGCGGACAGAAGCAGCGCCTCGCCCTCGCTGGGGTGCTGGCGATGCGGCCGGGGCTGCTGCTGCTCGACGAACCCACAGCGAATCTCGACCCTGGAGGCGTGCTGGATGTGCGCGATTCCGTTGCCCGCGTGCTCGAGAACTCCGCGGCGACGTTCATCGTGATCGAACATCGGGTCGCCGTCTGGCAGAACCTTGTGAACCGGGTGATCGTGCTCGACGCGGCCGGGGGAGTGCTGGCCGACGGCCATCCCGACGACGTGCTGACCAGGCAGGGGGAACGGCTCGCGGCCGCGGGTGTCTGGGTGCCCGGGCGGGGCAACGGTCTGGCTTCATCGCGGGGCGAGACCCGCTCGGCGTCGGCGCCCGGCTCGGTTCCTCTGCTCCGCACGCCCGGCCTCGCGATCGCACGCACGCGCGCCGACGTGCTCGCCCGGGACATCGACCTCACGGTGCACGCCGGCACCGCTCTGGCAGTCACCGGTCCGAACGGCGCCGGCAAATCGACCCTGATGCTCACCCTCGCCGGCCTGCTGAAACCGGCCGGGGGAGCGGTGCTCGCGAGCCCGGAGTTCGCCGACGGGGCCGACGAGGAACCGATCCGCTGGAAGTCCCGCCAGCTGCTCACCCGCATCGGCACCGTGTTCCAGAGCCCGGAGCACCAGTTCGTGGCGGCCACAGTGCGGGCCGAACTCGCCGTAGGGCCGCGCGCCCTCAAACGGCCAAAGGCGAACATCAATGCCCGGGTCGACGAGGTGCTGCAGCGCCTGCGCCTGGACCACCTGGCCGAGGCGAACCCGTTCACCCTCTCCGGCGGCGAGAAACGTCGGCTGTCGGTGGGCACCGTGCTGGCCACCCAGCCACGGCTGCTCATGCTCGACGAGCCCACCTTCGGCCAGGACCTGCGCACCTGGCGGGAGATCGTGGCCCTGCTCGACGAACTCCTGCGGGAGGGCACCGCGGTGGTCGCCGTCTCGCACGACACCGACTTCGTGGCCGCCCTGGCTGACCGGGAGTATCACCTGACCGGGCAGGCCGGCCCCAGCGTCACGCCGCGGCCGGCGGTGTCCCGGTGAGCGTGCTGACGCCTGCCCGGGGAACCCAGGCCATCTTCCGGATCAACCCGGTCGCGAAGCTGGCCGCCGCGCTGCTGCTGGCGGGCGTGCTCATCCTCACCATCGACTGGGTCTCCGCCGTCGTCGCCCTCGCCTGCGAGTTCGTGCTCTTCTTCTGGGCCGGGCTGTCCCTGAAGGCCTTCGCGGTGCGCACCCTGCCGGTCTGGATCGCCGCACCAACCGCCGGCGTCACCACCCTGCTCTACGGGCAGGCGGCCGGGGCGGTCTATTGGTCCTTCGGGCTGGTGAACGTGACCGAGGGATCACTCGAGCTGGCCATCGCCACGACCCTGCGCATCCTCGCCATCGGACTGCCGTCGGTCGTGCTCTTCGTGACCGTCGACCCCACCGACCTGGCCGACGGCCTCGGCCAGGTCGTGAAACTGCCGGCCCGCTTCGTGCTTGGCGGTCTGGCCGGGCTGCGCCTGGTCGGCCTGTTCCTCGAGGACTGGCACGCCCTCGAACTGGCCCGGCGGGCCCGCGGCATCGCGGACCGCGGCGTCCTGCGACGGCTGCTCAGCCAGGCCTTCGCCCTGCTGGTGCTGTCGATCCGGCGCGGCAGCAAACTCGCGACCGCGATGGAGGCCCGCGGGTTCGGCGCCTCGGTGCGGCGCACCTGGGCCCGCCCCTCCAGCTTCCGGGGGCGCGAGGTGGCCCTGGTCGGCATCGGTCTGGCCGTGGCCCTGCTCTCGGTGAGCGTCTCCGTGGCGACGGGAAGCTGGAACTTTGTCCTCATCTGATCTGCCCACGGCCGCCCTCGAACCGGCCGCCCCAAATCCGGTCGGTGACCGACGGATGCTGCTGGCCCCCGTGCTTCGCGACCTTGCCGCCGCCGGGGTGGCGCCCGTCGTTCTCATCGACGGGCCGAGCGGCGCCGGCAAGAGCACCCTCGCCGACGCGCTCGTCGTCGCCTGGCCGGGACCGCTCCGGCCCACCCTGGTGCGGCTGGACGACATTTACCCCGGCTGGCAGGGGCTGGACGCCGCCGTCATGCACCTGGGCGAACAGGTGCTCACCCCGAGAAGACTGGGCCGGCCCGCCGCCTGGCGGCGCTACGACTGGGAGCGGCGCGAGTCGGCAGAATGGCACCCGGTCGACCCGGCCCGCCCGCTGATCGTGGAGGGCTGCGGAACCCTGGCGGCCGCCCACGCGCCACTCAGCGACATCCGGGTCTGGCTGGCCGCCGACGACCGCATCCGCAAGCAGCGGGCCCTCGCCCGGGACGGCGAACTGTTCCGGTCGCACTGGGACCAGTGGGAAGCGGGCTGGGACGCTTACCGAGAGCGGGAGGCGCCCGAGCGGCAGGCGACGATCCGGCTGGCCGGGACCCCGGACATCCGACGCCCGTAAGTCGGTGCCCGGGACTAGGTTGGAGGTATGGCTGATCAAGGTGCTGAAAATGTCGTTTACACTGCGGAATTCATTGACGGTCCCCTCGCGGGCCAGGTCGACACCCGGGTGCTGATCCAGGGCAAACATGACGCCCGGGTCAGCATGATGGCCGCCGTCGAGGGGGTCGAAACGCTGTTCTGGTACGACGAGGAGGACGTGCGCGATGTGCAGGGCCGCGTGCACGTGCGCTACCGGTTCGACGCGGGCGAGAGCGACCCGTACCAGTCGACCGGCGAGGGCGAGTAGCCGGCAGCCCGATGCCGGAGCCGCACGCGGTTAGCGGTTAGCGGCGAACAGTGCCGAGATCATCGGTGCGGGGTGCAGGAGCCGCCAACCGAGGCCCGGCGCGCTGATCGTGCGGTCGAGCACCAGCGTCGACGTCACCTCGGTGCCCCCGGTCTCCACCGTGACCCGGCCGACGGTCTTGCCCGCCCGGCCGGTCGACACCGTCTCCAGGATCACCTCCGCGTCGCCCGGCGCCTGAGCCTGCCAGCCGTACGTCGTCGTGGCCGTGCGCACGGTTCCGGAGGCCTCGGCCCCCCACAGTGTGCTGAACTCCACGTAGGCGTCACCCTGGGCGAGGGTTGGCAGCTCGCGTACCCCGGCGCGGGCGCTCTCCATCAGGGCGGTGAGGTCACTGGTCAGGGTGTCGTAGTCGGGTTCGCCGAGCAGGGCACCGGCAAAAGTGTAGGTCGAGTCCGGGCCCTGCACCTGGCCGGTGAAGAGAAAACAGACGCCCGCCCCGTCCGTGTAGCTGCGGGTGATGCCGGTGACGCCCTCCTCGGCCAGGAACGCCGTGGTGTTGTCCACGCCGCGCTGGCCCACCAGGGCGGAGGCCGGCTGGGAGAGGATGGCACCGATCACCGGGTCGGCGGCGGCCAGGCCGGCCAGCCGGGCAAGGTCAGTGGCCGTTCCGACGCTTTCGTCGTTGAGCCCGGTGGCGTCGGCGACACGGGTGCCGTCGAGGCCCTGCTTGCCCAGCCAGGCGTTGGCGGCGGCGCTGTAGGCGTCGAGGGAGCCGAAGGCCCAGCGCGCCAGCGTGTCGGCGTGATTGTTGCTGGAGCCGAGGATCATCGCCTGGAGCAGCTCGGTCTCGGTCCACAGTTCGCCCGGGAAGACCACGACGGTGCGGGCACCGGAATTGCCGTAGTCGATGTAGTCCTGGTAATCCGCGGCCGTGATCGGGATCTGAGGCCCCGTCTCACCGAGGGTCAGCGGTTTCGCGTCGAGCACGACCAGGGCGGTCACGATTTTTGTCGCCGCGGCCATTGGCAGCGGTTCGGCCGTGCCGGCCACGGCGAGAGGCAGGGTGGCGGCAAGAGCGTCGGCGTCCAGCGCCGTCGTACCCGGGAAGGCCGGATCGGGTGTGACCGTGGCCAGGCCGATGACGGCGCTGCCGCCGGTGGCCGGCAGCGCGGGCGGGAACGGAACCGACTCGCCGGCCGCCGGCGTGACCAGCGTGGCGGTGGCCTCAGGCAACGGCCCCAGTAGGGTGGCCGGCCCGTAGACGCCGACGGACAGGATGACGAGGGCGCCGACCGTGGCGCCGATGATGCGGGCAGGCCGGGATCTACTCATGACGCAAGGCTAACGGTGGTTGGTCATCCCCAGCCGAGGTCGTGCAGCCTGTCGTCGTCGATGCCGTAGAAATGGGCGATCTCATGCACCAGAGTGATGTGCACCTGGTCGCGCAACTCCTCGAGATCCGCGCAGAGCTCCAGCAACGGCTCCCGGTAGAGCACGATCCGATCCGGCATCTCACCGAAGCCGTACTGCCCACGCTCGGTCAGGGCAACCCCGTCATAGAGCCCGAGGGTGTCCATCGTGCCGTCTTCGGGTCGGTCCTCGACCACGAAGATCACATTGTCCAGGCCGTCGACCATGTCGTCGGGCAGGAGGTCGAGCTCGTCGACGACGAGACGCTCGAATTCCTCGTGAGTCAGCTGCGGCATCCGTTCAGCATCTCACATTCGTTCAGCCTCTCAGGGAGCCGGTCAGCCGTTGATCGTGATGGTGCTCAGGCCGCCGTCGGTGACGCCCCAGGTCTTGAGGATCTCGCCGTAGGAGCCGTCGTCGACCATGGACTGCAGGGCAGCCTGCACGGCCGCTGCCATCCCGGAGTCCTTCGCCACGGCCATGCCGTACGGTGCCTCGTCGAAGGAGGTGCCGGCCTTCTGCAGCTTGCCCGCGGTCTGCTGGATCGCGTAGAGGGTGACCGGGGAGTCTGCGCTGAAGGCGTCGGCCTGACCGAGCACCGTGGCGTTCGTGGCCAGGTCCTGGGTGTCGAACTTGAGCTTGTCGATCGGGGGCTTTCCGGCGGCGACGCAGGCGGCGCTCTTGGCCGGGATTTCGTCGGTGTCCTCGTAGGTGGTGGACTGCACGGCGATCTTCAGGCCGCAGGCGTCGTCGGGGTCGACGGTGGTGCCGGTGGCGGAGGCCCACTGGATGCCGGCCGTGTAGTAGTTGACGAAGTCGACCTGCTCCTGGCGCTTCAGGTTGACGGTGAAGGACGAGTTTCCCAGGTCCATCTCGCCGCCGATGATGCTCGGGATGATGGTGTCGAAATTCGCGACCTTGTAGTCGGCAGTCAGACCCAACTTCGCGGCAATCGCGGCGCCGAGTTCGACTCCCCAGCCGATCGGGTTGCCGGAATCGTCCTTGAACTCGTTGGGGGAGTAATTCGGGCTCGTGCCGATCACGAGCGTGCCGGAGGCGCGGACCTTCTCCGGGAGCAGCGCCGAGGCGGCGGCATCTTCAGTCACGGTACTGGCGGGCGCGGTGGCGTCGGCTCCGGGAACCGGCACAGTGTTGTCGACGCAGCCGGTGAGCAGGAGGGCGGCCACCGCAGCGACGGCGGGGAGGGCGAAACGAGCACGCATGGAGAGATCCCTTTCAGCTGTTCCGGACGCCGTTGGATCGGCGGGGAGGCCGAGGCGAGGACACCGTTTCGGTGAGGCGTTTCGATGCCGGAAATGCGAACGCGCGGCCGGATCCGAGGGCCCGGTCGCGCGTTCGATGGACTGTTTCTGCGTGTTTCAATTGGGGTGAGTAACGGGGCTTGAACCCGCGGCCTTCCGGACCACAACCGGATGCTCTACCAGCTGAGCTATACCCACCATGCGCTGCTTTCCCACAGAGAAGGCAACTCGGCAAGTGTATTACATGTTCGCAGCGAAAATGTTCACGGCTTCGGCCGCGCTGTTCTTCGCCTGTTGGCTGGACGGCCCGGGGTCGGCCACGAACACGGTTTGGCGGTAGTACGCCAGTTCGCGGATGGATTCGAGGATGTCAGCCAGGGCGCGGTGCCCGCCGTCTTTCGCGGGGGCGTTGAAGTACACCCGCGGGTACCAGCGGCGTGCGAGTTCCTTGATCGAGGACACATCGACGTTGCGGTAGTGCAGCTGGGCGTCGAGGCGAGGCATGTATTTCATCAGGAAGGCCCGGTCGGTGCCGATGGAATTTCCCGCCAGCGGAGCCTTCTGCTCGGCCGGGATGAACTGCAGTACGTATTCCAGCACCAGGGTCTCGGCCTCGGCGGCGCTGATTCCGTTCGGGATCTCGTTGATCAGCCCACTGCTCTCGTGCATGTTGCGCACGAAGTCGTTCATGTTCTCCAGCGACGCCTGATTCGGCTTGATGATGAGGTCGAGTCCCGGGTCGATGATGTTCAGGTCGTAATCGGTGATCACTACAGCGATCTCCACCAACTCGTCGGAATCAATGTCCAAACCGGTCATCTCGCAGTCAATCCATACCAACCGGTCACTACTTTTTTTCATGTGCCGAGTCTAACGGCGGACGCCGACCGGCCCTGTTGCGCTGGTCCCGGCAGCGGTGCGACTGAGACGTGCGCTCCGTAGACTACCTCGCATGGAATTGACGTACTTCTCCTCCGCCTTCTGTGAGCCCTGCATGCAGACCCGGGCGGTCCTGGCCGAGGTCGAACGCCTCGTGCCCCAGGCGACCGTGCGTGAGCTCGACGTGGTGCGGGACGTCGCGGAAGCCGAGGCCGACGGCATCCGGATCACCCCCACGGTGATCATCCGGGACGCGGCCGGGATCGAGGTCTTCCGGGCCACGGGTGTGCCGACACTCGCCCAGGTGCTCGTGGCGGCCGCGAAGGCCGTTTGAGCGCCGGCGGGCCGGGTCTGCGGTATCGTTGATCGTTCTTCGCCCCCGTAGCTCAGTGGATAGAGCAGCGGCCTTCTAATCCGCTTGTCGTAGGTTCGATTCCTACCGGGGGCACCGCACGACACCCGTGAATCCTGTTGCCCTACCCTCGGTTTGGTAGATTCGGGAAATGCGAGAACTACAGGCGCGAATCATCGCGGAGCTGAACGTGTCCCCCCATATCGATGCATCCTCCGAGGTTCGCCGCAGAGTGCAGTTCCTCGCGGACTACCTGGTCCGAACGGGGGCACAGGGCCTCGTGCTCGGCATCAGCGGGGGTCAGGATTCCAGCCTGGCCGGCCGTCTGTGCCAGCTGGCCGTGGAGCAGCTCGCCGAGGCGGGACATTCGGCCATCTTCCAGGCCGTGCGCCTGCCGTACCGGGTGCAGCGGGACGAGGAGGACGCGCAGCTCGCCCTGGAATTCATTCGTCCTGCGTCGACCGTCACCTTCGACATCAAGCGCGCCGTCGACGGCATCGAAGCGGAATTCGCCGATGCGACGGGCCGCCCGCTGCCGGACTTCGACAAGGGAAACGTCAAGGCCCGGGTGCGCATGGTCGCCCAGTATGCCCTCGCCGGCTCGGCCGGCCTGCTGGTCGTGGGCACCGACCACGCCGCCGAGGCGGTCACGGGATTCTTCACCAAGTACGGCGACGGCGGCACGGACATCCTGCCGCTGACCGGATTGACCAAGCGTCAGGGGCGAGCGCTTCTGGTCGAGCTGGGGGCGCCGGACCGGTTATACCTCAAGGCGCCGACTGCCGACCTTCTCGACGACAACCCCGGCCAGACCGACGAGGCCAACCTGGGGTTGCGGTACGAGCAGATCGACGACTTCCTGGAGGGGCTGCCCGTCGACGATCTCGTCGCCGAGACGATCGAGAACCGCTACCTCGGCACCGAGCACAAGCGCCAGGTCCCGGCATCGATGTTCGACGAGTGGTGGCGCTGACTCGTGAGAGCTGTGAGCCGCCGCCTCGCTCGGGAGAGCGGCGGCGGCTCACGGACGTCTAGCTCTGGAGCGGGGTGGGGCGCACTTCCAGTGCCTGCACGTCGTCGAGGAGGCGCTGGGTCTCCGTCGACGCCGAGGCCGTTCCAGACGCGTACTGGAGCGGGGCAGGCACGGGCGCGGCCGGCGCGGCGGTGAACTGGTCGTGGTGCTGCTGGGCGGTCCAGGCATCCTGCTCGGCGAGGAGGTTCTTCTCGGTGCTGTTCTTGGAGACCTTCCACCGGTCGAGGTCGCTCTGGAAGATCTTGCGGGTGCGGCCCGGCTTGTCCTGCCATTCGACCAGGCGGTCGCGGAACTCGAGCAGCGCGGGCTCGAGCTGGTACCCGAACGTGGCCGAGGTGCGCTTGAGCTCAGCGAGTTGATGCGCGGCCCAGTTCGCGGCGACGCCCGAACCCTTGATCGGCAGGAGGCGCAGCTGCACGTCGGCCTGGCCCACCGCGCGGTCCGCCATGACCTGCTCCTGCGGCGTGAGCGAGTTCCAGACGGATGCCTCGGTCGCGGCATCCACGAGGGTGCCGATCACGGCCGCCTTGAGAGCCCGGTCGTTCTGCGCCAGGAGGCGTTTGATCGCCCCGCGGGAGATCACCGCCGCCAGAAGGCTGGCGACGACGATCGAGACGATGAGCACCACGGCGCTGAAAACCATGGACTGATTGCTGGCTGCCGTGAGCCAGGATACGAAACTATTCCACCACTGCATGAGCGCACTTTACCGGCGTCTCGGCCCGATCTCCGGGAGCGGCGCGGCGTGCCCTGCGGAGAGGTGCGCGCCGTCAGCGGAAGCAGTCGGCCGCGTCGTCGATGCGCCAGAACGAACCGACGTTCATTGTGCGGGTGGCGGCGAGCAGGCGCCGCGCGGCGAAGTAGTCGCCGTCGACCTCGGTGCGCCGCTCGATGTGCCCGAGCACCATGCCGGACCGGTTCGAGACCCGCCAGAGGCCGTCTTTCACGGGAACGAACTGCAGACCGCGGATGACCGGCAGTCGGGGAAGTGGGGACGCTGGTGTGGACATGGAATTCTCCGAGATCGACCGTACGCGGGTGAGGGTTCCCTCAGGCTACGGAGAGCCACCGACAGTGGTTTCGGCGCTACCGCAGAGGTCCGTTCAGCAGAACCATGTCCTGGCTGGCCAGGTCGAGGTCCACAACCCGGTTCGGACGTGCGGTCTGGGCGACGACGATGCCCGCGAGCACAAGGACCACCCCCGCCATCTGCATCCCGTCGAGGGACTCGCCGAGCCAGAGGAACGCGAACGCGAAGGCGAAGATCACCTCCGAGGCAGACACGATGCCGGCCGCCGTGGCAGTCAGTCGGCCGAGCGCCATGTACGAGAACAGATACGGGGCGAAGGAGCCGAACACGCCGTTCCACAGCGTCAGCAGCCACAGCGGGAGAGACACCGCCCCGAGGTTGCCGTTCAACGCGACATCCTGAACCAGGGTCTGCGGCTCGACCTGCCACCAGGCGCTGAACACGAGCCAGAAAGCGCTGGCGAAAAGCATGGACCAGAACGACACGGCCAGTGGCGAGGTCGCGGCGACCTGCCGCTCCCCGACCAGGAAGTACACGGCCAGGCAGATTGCGGCGAGGATTCCCGCCAGCACACCCAGGTCAGAGAGGGTGCTGGCCCAGATCTGGGCGACGACGGCCATGCCGATCAGAACGCAACCGATGGCCAGCCAGATGCGGGATTTGACCCGCTCCTTGAAGACGAATCGGGCGACCAGGGCGACGATCAGCACCCCGGTGTACTCGAGCATGAGCGCGATGCCCACCGGCAGCAGACTGATCGCCACTGCGTAGAACCACTGGATCAGGGCGACCCCGGCCACCCCCAGGACGGCCATCACCGCGAGCTGGCGCAGGCTGATGCGGAACGCCCGCCGGTTGGTCACGAGCAACAGACCGCCGGCCAGGAGGGCGACGACCGTGACCCGGAAGAAGGTCAGCTGGGCCGGGGACAGGCCCGCATCCACGATCACCTTGGTGGTGCTGCCGTTGAGGCCGAAGAGCAGCGACGCGAGGAGAGCGTAGAGGTAGCCCACTTCGCTCAGCCCAGACCGGTGCCGTGCACGGCGTACGGTTCGATCTCGTCGATTTCGATCTGGGTGAGGGGCGGGGCATCCAGGGCCGCCACGGTCTGCTCGAGCTGGTTCAGGCTGCTCGCGCCGACCAGCACACTGGTCACCGACGGCTGGCGCAGGATCCAGGTGACCGCCAGCTGGGCCAGCGTCTGGCCGCGCGCGGCGGCAATCTCGTTGAGGGCGCGGGCACGGCCCCGGTAGGTGTCGGTGAGAACGTCCTCCGACAGGAAATCGCTCGTCGCGACCCGCGAGCCTGCCGGAACGGTGCCGTCCAGGTAGCGGTCGGTGAGAAGTCCCTGTGCGAGCGGCGAGAAGACGATGCTGCCCATGCCGAGCTCGTCGAGCACGGGGAAGAGCCCGTCTTCGATGTGGCGGTCGAACATCGAGTAACGCGGCTGGTGGATCAGGAGGGGGATCTTGTGCTCGGCCAGCGCCGCCGCCGCGGCCCGCGTCTGCTCGGGGGTGTAGCTGGAGATGCCGACATAGAGGGCCTTTCCCTGCTGCACCGCCGACGCCAGCGCGCCCATGGTCTCCTCGATGGGAGTCTCCGGGTCCGGCCGGTGGGAGTAGAAGATGTCGACGTAGTCGACGCCGAGCCGGCCCAGGCTCGCGTCGAGGGAGGAGAGCAGGTACTTGCGAGAACCGAAATCGCCGTAGGGGCCCGGCCACATGTCGTAGCCGGCCTTGCTGGAAATGATCATCTCGTCGCGGTAGGCCCGGAAATCTTCGGCGAAGATGCGGCCGAAGTTGGTCTCGGCGGCTCCGGGAGGAGGACCGTAGTTGTTGGCCAGGTCGAAGTGGGTGACCCCCAGGTCGAAGGCACGGCGCAGGATGGCGCGTTGGGTCTCGATCGGGCGCTCGTAGCCGAAGTTGTGCCAGAGGCCGAGAGACAGCGCCGGCAGTTTGAGGCCGCTCCGTCCGGCGCGTCGGTAGGTCATGTCGGCATAGCGGTTCTCAGCTGGAACGAAGGTCATGCCGTTACTCTAGGGGTGTGCAAACTTTTGTGGTCGCAGGTGGATGTTTCTGGTGTCTCGATGCCGTGTATCGGGTGTTGCGTGGCGTGAGCGAGGTGGTTTCCGGGTACACCGGGGGCACGGCTCAACGGCCCACGTATGAGTCGGTGTGCACGGGCCGTACCGGCCATGCCGAGGCCATCGCCGTGACGTTCGACCCGGAGGTCATCCCGGCCAGCGTCATCCTCGACGTGTTCTTCTCGCTGCACGACCCGACCCAGCTGAACCGCCAGGGCGCCGACGTGGGCACCCAGTACCGGTCGGCGATGTTCTATACCGACGACGAGCAGAAGCGGCTCTTCGAAACCTCTCGCACTCGCGCCGCCGAATGGTGGGGCGGCGGCATCGTCACCACGATCGAGCCGCTCGGCGAGTACTTCGTGGCCGAGGACCACCACCAGGACTTCTTCGCCAAAAACCCGGGTCAGGGCTACTGCATGGCCGTCGCGCTGCCCAAGGTGAACAAGATCCGCAAGTCCTACGCCGAATACCTCCTCTAGCAGCGCGAGTTCGTGTATTCGTAGGCGGCAAATATCGCTCAGCGCGGCGAAATGAACGGGTTTTCTAGCTGCCGTGCCAGCGCCGCCGAGACCGCCGTGCAAAAACCCGGGCAAACGAATTCGACGGAGATTTTGCCCAAAGCGGCACTAGAAGCTGGGAAAGAGCGCTTTCACAGGAGAATCTCCGTCGAATTGGTTCGACACCGACCGCGGCGCGCACCCGGACCCTCTCCGTCAGAAGCGCGCCCAGCCCTCCCCAGATGCGGGGGGCGGTCATTCGGCACAGGTTCCGGATGCCGCGGCCGCGCGTCGTTCTGCCGCCGCACACTCGGAGTACGCGATCTGGGGCGGCGGAGACAGGCACGAGCCGTCGCTCCAGGTCGCGTGTTCCGGGCATTCGTCCGGGGCTCACAGGATGAGGGAGACCGTAATGAGCGACAGCATCACCGTGACCGGAATCGTGGCCACCACGCCCCGTCACCTCGTGACCAGTTCGGGGCTGGCCATCACGTCGTTTCGGCTGGCATCAAGCCAGCGTCGCTTCGACCGTGTGAAACAGACCTGGGTTGACGCCGAGACCAACTGGTACACGGTGTCCTCCTTCCGGCAGCTCGCCCACAACGTGGAGCGCTCGGTGCAGAAGGGTGAGCACGTAGTCGTGGCGGGGCGGTTGCGCATCCGGCCGTGGGAAAATGCCGACCGCAACGGTACCTCGGTCGAGGTCGAGGCAGAGACCGTCGGGCACGACCTGGCCTGGTGCAGCACCGTCTACACGCGCTCGCCGCCGCCCGGCGCAGCGTCGGCGCCACATCCGACCGAGCCCACGGACGGCTTCCTACCTGCCGATACTGACGACGCACCCCCGATGCGCGACGAGGCAGAGTCCGCGGCGCTTGTCGGGGTCGATTCCTGACGGCGGCAACTCGGCACAGTGTCCGGCACGGTCACCAGCACAGTCACCGGGACAGTCACCGGCACAGTCACCGGCACAGTCACCGGAATAAACTCTCGGGGACACGGGGCATCTGGCAGACTCAGAGGTCTGACCGCACCGCGGTCGCGGAAGGACCACGTGCCGGCACGATCAGATCGGGAAACCCGGAGACGTCGAACCGGCATCCGTTCCCCACGCACCGGTAGCGCGTTGCTGCTCGGGCTGGCCGTCACGGTCAGCCTCGCGGCCTGCTCGGCGGCACCGGCCGCGACTCCCTCGAGCACGGCCACGGCGTCGGCGTCGGCTCGTCCGACCGCGAGCGCGGCGCCCATACCCGCGCCGCAGCTACAGCCGGAGAAGGATGCCGCGGCGAACCTGGCCTACTTCGACAGCGTCGCCACGGCGGTCGTCACCGCCGACGAGAATGCCGGCGGGCGGGCATTCGTGGACGCGCTGGGGGCCTCCGGCTTCGACCGGGCCCAAATGGAGGTTACCTTCGACGAGACCAACATCGACCTCCCAGCGGACTCTATCCAGTTCTCCGTTCGGTTCAACGGCGAATGCCTGATCGGGCAGAACGGACCGGCCACGGGCGGGTACCACAGCGCGGTCACGGCGATCCTCGCATCCGGAACGTGTCTGGTCGGGGCCACCCGGCAAATAGACTGGTAAGTACTATGGCTGAATTTATCTACACGATGGTCCGCGCTCGCAAGGCGGTCGGCGACAAACTGATCCTCGACGACGTCACCATGTCATTCTTCCCCGGCGCCAAAATCGGTATCGTGGGGCCGAACGGCGCCGGAAAATCCACGATCCTGAAGATCATGGCCGGGCTGGACACCCCCAGCAACGGCGAGGCGAAGCTCTCGCCCGGCTACTCGGTCGGCATCCTGATGCAGGAGCCCGAACTCGACGAGACCAAGACTGTCCTCGAGAATGTGCAGGAGGGCGTCGGCCCGATCAAGGCCAAGGTCGACCGGTTCAACGAGATCAGCCTCGCGCTCGGCGAACCCGACGCGGACTTCGACGCACTGCTGGCCGAAATGGGCACGCTGCAGGAGGCCATCGACGCCGCCGACGCCTGGGACCTCGATTCCCAGCTGGAGCAGGCCATGGACGCCCTCCGCACCCCGCCGGGCGATTACTCCGTCGCCGACCTCTCCGGCGGTGAGAAGCGCCGCGTGGCGCTGACCAAGCTGCTGCTGCAGAAGCCCGACCTGCTCCTCCTCGACGAGCCCACCAACCACCTCGACGCCGAAAGCGTGCTCTGGCTCGAGCAGCACCTGGCCCAGTACCCCGGCGCCGTTCTCGCCGTCACCCACGACCGGTACTTCCTCGACCACGTGGCCGAGTGGATCGCCGAAGTCGACCGCGGCCACCTGTACCCCTACGAGGGCAACTACTCGACCTACCTCGAGAAGAAGCAGGAACGACTGCTCATCGCGGGCAAGAAGGACGCGAAGATGGCCAAGCGCCTCGCGGACGAGCTCGAATGGGTGCGCTCGAATGCGAAGGGCCGCCAGGCAAAGTCGAAGGCGCGTCTCGCCCGCTACGAAGAGATGGCGGCAGCGGCCGAGAGCACCCGCAAGCTTGACTTCGAAGAGATCCAGATTCCCGTCGGCCCGCGCCTCGGCGCCCAGGTCATCGATGCCAAGAAGGTCAAGAAGGGCTTCGGCGACCGGGTCCTCATCGAGGATCTCTCCTTCACCCTCCCGCGCAACGGCATCGTCGGCATCATCGGCCCCAACGGCGTGGGCAAGACCACGCTGTTCAAGACGATTGTCGGCCTCGAGCCGCTGGACCTGGGTGAACTGAAGATCGGCGAGACGGTCGACATCTCCTACGTCGACCAGAGCCGCGCGGGCATCGACCCGAACAAGTCGCTCTGGGAGGTCGTCTCCGACGGCCAGGACTATATCCAGGTCGGCAAGACCGAGATCCCGTCGCGGGCCTACGTGTCCACATTCGGGTTCAAGGGTCCCGACCAGCAGAAGAAGGCCGGCGTGCTCTCCGGTGGTGAGCGCAACCGCCTCAACCTGGCGCTCACCCTCAAGCAGGGCGGCAACCTGCTGCTGCTCGACGAGCCCACCAACGACCTGGACGTCGAAACCCTCGGCTCGCTCGAGAACGCGCTCCTTGAATTCCCCGGCTGCGCCGTGGTCATCACCCACGACCGGTGGTTCCTCGACCGAATCGCCACGCACATCCTCTCCTATGAGGGAACCGACGAAGACCCGGCGAACTGGTACTGGTTCGAGGGCAACTTCGAGTCGTACGAGCAGAACAAGATCGAACGCCTTGGCCCGGATGCCGCGAAACCGCACCGGTCCGCGTACCGCAAGCTGACCCGCGACTAGGGCCCGCGATGAAGCTGCGCGTTCCGGTGAAGTTGCGCTGGTCGGATCTGGACGCCTACGGCCACGTCAACAACGCCGAGTTGTTGCGTGTGCTCGAGGATGCGCGCATCCAGGCGTTCTGGCCGGATGAAGACGGCGACGGCCCCGGGACGTTCGCCGGCACCGCCGTGCTGGACGGGCGCCCGGGCGCGGCGACGCTGACCCTGATCGCGCGGATGGAGGCCGAGTATCTGGCTCCGATTCCGTATCTGAGGCAGCCTCTGGACATCCGTCTCTGGCTCGGCAAGCTCGGCGGCGCCAGCCTCGAGGTCTGCTACGAGGTCTGGACTCCGATCGGCCTGGAGCCGGCGGTTCTCTTCGCGCAGGCGAGCACCACGATCGTGTTGGTGGACGCCGCGACCGAGCGGCCGCGCAAGATCAACGAGGTCGAGCGCGCCGCTTGGGCTCCATACGTAGACGAACCCATCCGATTCACCCGGCGCGCGTCCCTGCCGGCGGAGTAGACCGGCCCGGACGCAGTCCGCCTCAGCCTGCGGTGACGGCGTCGCCGGTGACGGTGACCTTCACCGACGCCAGCGGTTCGGTTGCCGGTCCGGCGAGAACCTCGCCGGTGGCACGGTCGAACTTCGAGCCGTGGCAGGGGCAGTCGAACTCGTCCTTTACCGCTTTGACCACGCAGCCCTGGTGGGTGCAGATCGCACTAAACGCCACCACGGTGCCGGCCGTGGGCTGGCTGATCAGGATGGGCTTGTCATCGAGAGAGGCCTCGATCGAACCGCCCACGGGGATGTCGGCGAGCTTGGCTAACTCCACCGGGCCAATGTTGCCGGTGCCGGAGTCTTCGGCGCCGTCGGTGCTGCAGCCGACCAGCGCGACGGCGGTGCCGGCGGTGCCGAGCAGGAGCGCGGTGCGGCGGGAGATGTCGGTGGCGTTCGTCATGGTTCTCCTCGATCGGGCGGGCGTTCAGAGATGTTCATATACGTTCAGACACGTTCAGACACGTTCAGACACGTTCAGACACGTTCTGACACGTTCGGAGATGCTCAGAGACGCTCAGAGCATGTGAAAGAGGCTACTCTGCGTTCGTGGGCACGCGCAGCATGCCCTCCTGCGCGACCGTGGCGAGAAGCAGGCCCGCCCGGCTGTAGATGCTGCCGGTGGAGAGTCCGCGTCCACCCTGGGCGGTCGGGGAATCCTGTACGTAGAGCATCCACTCGTCGACCCGGCCGAAGCGGTGGAACCACATGGCGTGGTCCAGGCTCGCAACCTTGAGCCCGGGTGTGGCCCAGGCCACGCCGTGGCGGCGCATGACAGGCTCCATGATCGAGTAGTCGCTGGCGTATGCCAGCGCGGCGCGGTGCAGGTCAGGGTCGTCGGGCAACGGACCCATGGTCTTCATCCACACGGCCTGGCGAGAGGTGTGCTCGCCGTCCACCTTGAGGTAGATCGGCGACGGCAGGTGCCGCATGTCGAACGGACGCTCGTTCGCCCAGTAGCGGGCGATGGAGTGGTCGACCTGGGCCAGGGCATCCGCCGCCGTCGGCAAGGACTCCGGGTCGGGCATATCGGTCGGCATCTCGATCTGGTGCTCGAGGCCTTCATCATCGTCCTGGAACGAGGCGATCATCGACAGGATCGGGTGCCCGTCCTGATAGGCCTGCGTGCGGCGGGTGGAGAAGGAGCGGCCGTCGTGGATGCGATCGACGGAGAAGGTGATCGGCTGGCCCACGTCGCCGGGGCGGAGGAAATAGCCGTGCATCGAGTGCACATGGCGGTCGTCGGGAACCGTGCGCATCGCGGCAACCAGTGACTGGGCGAGCACCTGCCCGCCGAAAACGCGGCCGAGCGGCATCCACTGCGACGGCCCGGTGAAGATGTCCTCGCTGGTGCGGGCGCCCGTGTCGGTGAGGTCCAGGGCGGTTAGAAGGCCCTCCATCGGCAAGTCCATGTGGCCTCCTCAGGCGCGTGGCGGAGCAGACGCGCGCGCCGGTGTGACGCGCGCCGTACCTTGGTAGTTTAGGAGCAGATGAGTAAATCATTTTCTCTCCCAGAGTCCCTGTCCCTTCGCGACCTCCAGGTCTACCTCTCCCGCGCTAGCCGGGTGGAGGACGGTTCCGTGCGCCTCATTCAGGCCGCGGGGGTGCTCGCTGTCTACACCGCGATCCTCTACCCGCGCGGTCTCCTCGACTCCAGCCCGACCGTGCTGGGCCTGCGCACCTTCGCGCTCACCGCACCGGTCGAGCTCGACGCGGTCGTTCCCGTGCGCTCCCTGCTGGACCGCCTCGCCCGCCTCACCGCGGCCGTGCTGGAGGACGAGGCGACAGTGACCGTAACCGTGCCGCTGGAAGTGACCACCGTGACCTGGGCCGGTATCTCGCCGCCCCAGGGCGGCTGGACCCTGCTCGGTGAAACGGATGCCGCCCTGCTCGACGGTGCGGCGCAGGCAGGCATTGAGGAAGTCGCCGCCGTCATCCCGGCGGGGACCGGCGGGCAGATCGTGCAGCGGGTGCGCTCCGAAGTCTGGAGCCGCCCGATCTCCGGCCTGGAAATCGTGCCGGCCGGCGCCGCCTTCGCGGCCGTCAGCCTCGGCTTCCTTCCGAAAAACGAGCCCGTGCGCCTGTTCGAGACGGGCCTGTGGACCCGGCTGAGCACGAGCCGCGGCCACATCCTCGTGCGTCGCAAGCCCTGGTCGCTGAGCCGCTGACTATTCGCAAGGTGTTCGCACCGTGCCCCGAACGAATTCGACGGAGATTTTGGCCGGATCGGCGTTAACATGACCGAAAATCGGCTCAAACATCAAAATCTCCGTCGAATTGGTTCGACACCGGTCGCTGACTCGGCGACACGCGGGCGTCCTGCCACAGCCGGCTGAGCACGTCGGCCGCCGGTTCTGCGCGGGCAGAGCGGAAGCCGGTGCCCGCCCAGAGGGCGAGCCCGTCGGCGTCGCCGCGTCGACCCGCATCCGCCCTGAGGCCACTGGTGAGATGGTTCACCTGAGGATAAGCCCGGGGCGCGGTGGCGTCGTGCTCGATGATGAACGCGTTGCGCAGCCCCCGTGCCGGACGCCCGGAGAACGCGCGCGTGACCACGGTGCGATCAAAGTTCGGGTCGACGAGCGCGTCCTTGTGCGCCTGCTGGGCGCCGGACTCCGCGGTGCGGAGGAACGCCGTGCCCAGTTGCACGGCGTCTGCGCCGGCTGCCAGGAGCGTCGCGATCCCGGCACCGGAGTGGATGCCCCCGGCCGCGATGAGCGGCAGAACCGCCAGGTCCGAAATGGCGCGGACCAGTTCGATCAGGGGAGTGGTTTCCGGTTCTTCGGCCGTCGTGAAGGTCGCCCGGTGTCCGCCTGCTTCCGGGCCCTGCACGCAGAGCACATCGACTCCGCGTTCCTCCGCGAGAACCGCCTCCCGAACCGAGGTGACCGTGGCGATCACGCACGCGTCGACGGCGTGCAAACCGTCCACGGCCTCGGCCGGCGGCAACCCGAAGGTGAACGACACCACGGGGACTCGGTGCCCGATGAGAAGGGCCACCTTGGCGGAGAACCAGTCATCGTCCGCGGCCAGTGTCGGGGGCAATTCCACGCCGTGTTCCAGCGCGGTCGCTGTCAGGCTCCGGCGGTAGGCATCGACTCCGGCCTGGTCGGTCAGTGGCGGCCCGGGAACGAACACGTTCACGCCGTACGGCGGCCGCGAGCCCTGGTGCACGTCGGCGATCTGTCGGGCCAGCGCATCCGGGGTCTTGTACCCGGCGGCCAGGAACCCGAGGCCGCCCCCCGCGCTGAGGCTGCGCACCAGGGCTGGGGTGGACGCGCCACCGGCCATGGGTGCCGCGATGATCGGAATGCGAAGGTCCTTCAGGCTGAACATTGTCTCTTTCCGGTGTGTGGGTGCTTACGTCACAGTGTGCGAGCCGCCTCGTGCGTGCGGTGTTTCCGGCCTATCCCGCCGACGCCAGCAGCGCCGCCCAGAGGTCGGCGCGGGCGTGGAAGGCGCCGAGGTCCCGCCCGAGCAACTGCTCGGCGTGGCTGATCCGGCCGCGCACGGTGTGTCGGTGCACGCCGAGCTCCGTCGCGGCCGGGCCGAACTGGCCGTTGCGCTCGAGCCACACCCGCAGGGTGGGGAGCAGCGCCGTGCCGTGGGCGGCATCGTGGTCGGAGAGCGGCCGGAGGGTGGCGCGGCCGACCTCCGAGGCATCCGTTCGGGCTAGGAACGCGAGCACGCCCTGCCGTGAGATCACCTCGAATTCGACGATGCCCGCCGCGCCTTCGTGGGCGCGCTCGAGCGCCTGTCGGGCCTGGGCCGCCGCGTGCGGCAGGGCACGGTAGGCGCTCCGGTCGGAGACGCCCACGTGCAGCCCGAGGCCCACCAGCTCGGCGAGCACCGGATCGGCGGCGACATCGAGGACGAGCAGCACCTGGCCGCCGTCGCGGGCGAAGAACAGGTGCCCGGGGCGTTCCTCGACCCGCAGTTCGAGCAGCTCGGCCAGAGCGTCCAAGCGTTCGGGCGGCGGGGAGACGACGGCGACCCGCACCGGCTCGGCCGGGAGGGCACCCCAGAGCTCCCGGGAGATGCTCTGCACCAGCGGCAGGTCGCCGCCGAGCAGCGCCTGCAGCAGCCCGGACCGCAGGTGGCCGCGGGCGCGACCCTGGGCGCTGTTCTGCTCGAGCGCGAGCCCGGCGAGGGCGATGACGCTGGTCACCACCTGCTGGCTGGCCTGGTCGAGCAGGGTGCCGCCGCCGAGGGCCAGCACCCCGCGCAGCTGGCCCTGCCGCCCCAGGGTCTGCAGGGTCAAAGTCTCGCCGCCCTCGTCGAGGGTGGTGCCGGCCCGCTGCCCGCGGCGGAGCAGCCGGCCGGCCTCCGCCTGTACCCGCGGCAGGGCGGGGGAGGAGGCGGAACCGGAGAACGCGTCGCGGGGAAAGACCCGGTCGAGCGCGCCGCTCGCGTCGAAGAGCGCGACCCAGTGGCCCAGCTGCCGGGACAGCTCGCTAAGAATGTTGCTCAGGCCGTCGGGTCGGAGGGCCGCGTGCGAGATGGCCCGCTGGGCGTCCAGCGCCCAGGTGTTGCGGGCGTAGCGCAACTCGGCGACCAGGTCGCCGGCCGCGCGGGCCACCGCGATGAACGGAGTGTCATAGGGCACCTCGATCAGGGGCAGCCCCTCGGCAAGGCAGGCCGCAACGAGGGCCTCCGGCGTGCCGGCGCGCACGACCTCCGTGCCGAAGCCGAGACAGGCGATGCCGCGGGCCGTGAGCCGGCGCACGTAGTCGCGGTAGTAGGCATCCGTCATCGGGTCGGCGAACTGGGTGCCGGTGGTGAGGAGCACCTGGCTGGCGGAGAGAAACGGCGTCGGGTCGGCCAGGTCGGAGCCGTGCACCCACTCCACGGGCTGGTCGAGCGCGTGTGCCGGCAGCTGCGGCTCGGCCGTGAGCAGGTGCAGCTGGAGGCCAGGCTGGGCCAGCAGGCGGCGCACGGTGGGCAGAAGCGGCGGGGCCAGGTTCGGAGCCATGCGACGAGTGTACAACGTGGCGAAAGTTCACCCGCGCGTTGTACACGGTGCCGGATGTTGCGGGTGGCCGCCCTGCGTAGCCTTCTGGAATCGGTATCGTCGCCGGCCCCGCGCCGATGCAACAGCCAGCGAACTGGAGCAGCAATGACCCTCGTAGACGCCCTTTCTGTGATCCCGGTCGGCGGACCGTCCCTTCCCCAGGAACGCCGCCTCGTCACCGCCATCCCCGGCCCGAAGTCCCAAGAGCTCGGACGTCGCAAGATCGAGGCCGTCTCCGCCGGGGTGGGTGTGACCCTGCCTGCCTATATCGTCGCGGCCGGCGGCGGTGTGCTTGTCGACGTCGACGGCAACTTCCTGATCGACCTCGGCAGCGGCATCGCCGTGACCGGCATCGGCAACAGCGCCCCCGAGGTCGTGGCCGCCGTGGCCGCCCAGCTGGCCCAGTTCACGCACACGTGCTTCACCGTGACGCCCTACGACTCGTACATCGAGGTAGCCGAGACGCTCAACCGGCTCACCCCGGGCGACCACGCCAAGCGCAGCGCCCTGTTCAACTCCGGCGCCGAGGCCGTGGAGAACGCCGTCAAGATCGCCCGACACTACACCGGCAAGCAGGCCGTCGTCGCCTTCGACCACGCTTACCACGGCCGCACCACCCTGACCATGGGCCTCACCGCGAAGAACCAGCCGTACAAGAACGGCTTCGGCCCCTTCGCCGCGGAGATCTACCGGGCACCCACGTCGTACCCCTACCGCGACGCCGGACTCGACGGGGTCGGGGCCGCCCGGCGCGCCATTTCCCAGATCGAGAAGCAGGTCGGCGCCGACAACCTGGCCGCCCTGATCATCGAGCCGATCCAGGGTGAGGGCGGCTTCATCGTGCCCGCACCCGGCTTCCTTCCCACCCTGGTGGACTGGTGCCGCGCGAACGAGGTCGTCTTCATCGCCGACGAGGTGCAGACCGGATTTGCCCGCACCGGCGACCTCTTCGCCAGCAACCACGAGGGCATCGTGCCCGACCTGATGGTGATGGCCAAGGGCATCGCCGGCGGCCTGCCGCTCTCCGCCGTCACCGGCCGCGCCGAGATCATGGACGCGCCGCAGGTCGGCGGCATCGGCGGCACCTACGGCGGCAACCCGCTCGCCTGCGCCGCGGCCCTGGCCACCATGCGCAGCTATGAGACCGAGAACCTGGCCCAGCGCGCCCGTGAAATCGGCGCCATCCTGACCGGGCGGCTGAACGCCATCCGTGCCGTCGACAAGCGTGTGGGCGATGTGCGCGGCCGCGGCGCCATGATCGCCATCGAACTGGTCGACCCGGTGACCGGAGACCCGGATGCCGCCCTCACCGGCCGCGTCGTGGCCGCCGCTCACGCCTTGGGCGTCGTGCTGCTCACTTGTGGCACCTACGGCAACGTGATCCGCTTCCTGCCGCCTCTGAGCATCTCCGACGACCTCCTCGTCGAGGGCCTGCAGGTGCTGGCGAACGTGCTCGCCGCCGCATGAGCCCTGGCTCCGCGGTCTCCTGCCCGAACCCGACGGGGGTACAGGGCGATCAGTCATACTGGGGGAACGCCGCGGGGAGGGTGGCGGAAACGCCCTTTCTTCACGGCCTCCACCCCTGATCAAAACCTCATTCGCATCTCCCGTATCGCATCGGAAAGAGACTCATCGTGTCCACTCGTGAAACCGAACTGCTCGCCCGCGTCCCGGACGGCCTCTACATCAACGGCACCTGGCAGCAGGGCGGCGGTAAGGCCATCGAGGTCACCGACCCGGCGACCGGTGCTGTGCTCAAACGGATCGCGAACGCGGATGCCGCCGACGGTATCCGTGCCCTCGATGCGGCCGTCGAGGCGGCCGAGTCGTGGGCGGCTACCGCGCCGCGTACGCGGGCCGAGATCCTGCGCCGGGCCTTCGACCTGCTGCAGGAGCGCCGCGATGACTTTGCGCTGCTGATGACCATGGAGATGGGCAAACCTCTCGCCGAGGCCAATGGAGAGGTCACCTACGGCGGCGAGTTCCTGCGCTGGTTCAGCGAGGAGGCCGTGCGCATCAGCGGTCGCTTCGGGCTGAACCCGGAGGGAACCGGCACGATGGTTGTCTCTCAGTATCCGGTCGGACCGTGCCTGCTGATCACTCCGTGGAACTTCCCGCTGGCCATGGCCACCCGCAAGATCGCCCCCGCGCTCGCCGCCGGCTGCACGGTCGTCGTGAAGCCCGCCGAGCTGACCCCGCTGACCACCCTCTTCTTCGTGCAGCTGCTCGAAGACGCCGGGGTACCGGCCGGCGTCGTCAACGTGATCACCACGTCGACCTCTTCCGCCGTTGCCGGGCCGATCATCGCCGACCCCAGGCTGCGGAAACTCAGCTTCACCGGGTCGACCCCCGTGGGCCGCAAGCTCATTCAGCAGGCGGCTCAGGGTGTGCTGCGCACCTCGATGGAGCTCGGCGGCAACGCCCCGTTCGTCGTCTTCGAAGACGCCGACCTGGACAAGGCCGTCGAGGGCGCGATGCTCGCCAAGTTCCGCAACATCGGGCAGGCCTGCACCGCGGCCAACCGTTTCATCGTGCACGAGTCCGTCGCCGCCGAGTTCGCCCGCCGCCTGACCGAGCGAGTCGGCGCGCTGAAGATCGGCCGCGGCACCGAAGCCGGCGTCACCATCGGCCCGCTCGTCAGCGAGGCTGCCGTCGCCGGCACCGACGCCCTCGTGCAGGACGCGCTGGCCCACGGCGCCACCCTGCTCGCCGGCGGCAAGCGACCCGAAGGCGCCGGCTCCTTCTACGAGCCCACCGTGCTGACGGACGTGGCCCCGGCCAGCGCCCTCCTGACCGAGGAGATCTTCGGCCCGGTCGTCGGCATCGTCACCTTCGCCGACGAGGCCGAGGGCGTGCGCCTGGCCAACTCCACCGAGTATGGCTTGATCAGCTACGTGTACACCCAGGACCTCGCCCGCGGGCAGCGGATGATCGCCAAGCTTGAAACTGGAATGATGGGTCTGAACACGGGCCTGGTCTCCAACGCGGCGGCACCGTTCGGCGGTGTCAAGCAATCCGGTCTGGGCCGCGAAGGCGGGCTCGAGGGCATCCAGGAGTACCTGTCCACCAAGTACACCCTCATCCCGGTCTCCTGACCGGCGACGTACCCGTTTTTCACCTGCTTCCCCACCACCAGAACGCAATGGAGCACTCCTTGAGCATCATCGAACGTGACATCGTCATTATCGGCGCCGGGGCATCCGGCCTGACCGCCGCGACCGAGCTGCGGAAGGCCGGCCTCACCGTGGCCGTGCTCGAAGCGCGCGACCGCGTCGGCGGCCGCCTCCACACCGACGACATCAACGGTGCCATGCTTGAGATCGGCGGCCAGTGGGTTTCGCCCGATCAGGACGCACTCAAGGAGACCATCGCCGAGCTGGGCCTCGAGACCTTCGCGCGGTACCGCGAGGGCGAAAGCGTCTACATCAACGCCGCGGGGGAGCGAACCCGGTTCGAGGGCGAGATCTTCCCGGTCTCGGCCGACACCGAGCGCGAGATGGTGGCCCTGATCGCCACTCTCGACGAGCTCGTGGACCAGATGGACCCCGACCGTCCCTGGGCACATCCGCGTGCGGTGGAGCTCGACCAGATCTCCTTTCGGCGCTGGCTGGAGCAGGAGACCGACGACCAGGAGGCCCGCGACAACATTAGCCTCTTCATCGCCGGGGCCATGCTGACCAAGCCGGCGCACGCTTTTTCCACGCTGCAGGCCCTCCTGATGGCGGCCAGCGCCGGCAGTTTCAGCAACCTCGTCGACGCCGACTTCATCCTCGACGAACGGGTCGTGGGCGGGCTGCAGCGGGTGCCGATCCTGCTGGCCGAGAACCTCGGTGACGACGTCTTCCTCGGGCAGCCCGCCCGCACAGTGCGCTGGGGCGACGCTGGCGTGAGTGTGCTCACCGACGACCTCGAGGTGCGTGCGCGTCGCGTGATCGTTGCCGTTCCTCCCGTGCTCTACACCCGGATCTCCTTCGATCCGCCGCTGCCGCGCCGCCAGCAGATGATGCACCAGCACCTCTCGATGGGCTTCGTGATCAAGGTGCACGCGGTCTACGAGACCCCGTTCTGGCGGGAGGACGGCCTCTCCGGCACGGCCTTCAGCCCCTACGAGCTCTCCCACGAGGCCTACGACAACACCAATTTCAACGACCCGCGCGGCACTCTGGTCGGCTTCGTCTCCGACGAGGCCGCCGACGGCGTGTTCACCGTCTCGGCGGAGGAGCGCAAGCAGCGCATCCTCACCTCGCTCTCGCACTACTTCGGCGAGAAGGCACTGACCCCCGTCGTCTACTACGAGAGCGACTGGGGCACGGAAGAGTGGACCCGCGGCGCCTACGCGGCGAGCTTCGACCTGGGCGGGCTGGCTCGCTTCGGCGCGGACCTGCGCACACCGGTCGGTCCGATCCTGTTCTCCTGCAGCGACCTCGCCGGAAAGGGCTACCAACACGTCGACGGCGCGATTCGGATGGGACGCGCAACGGCCGCGGAGATCGTCGCCGAGCTCGACTCGTAAAGCAGGCGCGGCGGCATCCGTCGGTCGGCCTGGTTCGGTCGGCCTGTGTCTCGCGGCGCAGATTGCAGAAGCGGGCGCGTAGAACGTGCGCCTGCGTCCCAAGGGCGCGCCGAGAGCGGGTGCGCTGCTACTCGTCGAAGGTGTTGAGCATCGCGAAGGCCGCGCGCTCGAGGTAGTCCCAGAGCTGATCGCGCTGCAGCGGTGGCAGAGCGGCCTTGTCGACGGCGGCGCGCATGTGGTTCAGCCAGCGGTCGCGGGAATCCGGGTTCACCTTGAAGGGCTGGTGCCGTTGGCGCAGCCGCGGGTGGCCGCGCTGCTCGCTGTAGGTGGTCGGGCCACCCCAGAACTGCTCGAGGAACATGGTCAGACGCTCGGCGGCCGGGCCCAGGTCGTCCTCGGGGTACATCGGCTTCAGTACCGGGTCGGTGGCGACGCCGCGATAGAACTCGTTCACCAGATTCTCGAAGAACGGCCTACCGCCGACCTGCTCGTAGAACGTGGGGCCGATCGCGGTGCCGTTCTCGCCCTCGCGCAGGTGGACCGCACCGGGCGTGGCAGGAGTGGGGGCGTCGGCGTCATTCATCATCGTGAGTCTCCGGATCCGGTGCCGTGTGAGTGGGTGCCTCGGTCTTGGGTGTCGGGGCCTTGGGTGCCTCGGTCTTCGGTGTCGGGGCCGTGGGCACAGCCGGGTCTGTACCGGAAACATCCGCTGACGCTGCGCGCGGGTGTGCCTCTTGGGGCAGCGCGGTTGCGGCGTTCTTGGGTCGGCGGGGTGCACGGGGAGCCTTTTTCTTCCGCACCGGGATCGGGGCGGTGAACGGGCCGGTGGTGAGGTCCGGCATGGCCGCGGCTGCTTCCGCGGCGGCGTCGGGCGTTCCCTCGGAGCCGGGGTCGGAGCCGGCGGCGACCGCGCCATCCGTGCCGGCCATGACCACGCTGTTGAGCGGAGTCAGACCGATGCCGAGCCCGTCCAGCGCCTTCTTCAGGTGCAGGCGCAGGTCGCGGGCGAAGTCCCACTTCGCCGCCACCCGGGTCTTGACGACGAGGCGCACGACGAGGGCCTCGGCGGAGATCGACTCGAGTCCCCAGATCTCCGGCTTCTCCAATATCACCGACCGCCACTTGCGGCTGGAGGCGAGCGCCTTCGCGACGCGCAGCAACTCGTTCTGCACCGCCTCGACATCGGACGAGTAGGGGATGGCGAGGTCGATGATCACGCGCGCCCAGCCCTGGGACATGTTGCCGACGCGCAGGATCTCACCGTTGCGCACGAACCACAGGGTGCCGTCGATGTCGCGCACCTGGGTGACACGGATGCCGACGGTCTCCACGACCCCGGAAGCGAAGCCCACGTCGACGATGTCGCCCACGCCGATCTGGTCCTCCACGACCATGAACAGCCCGTTCAGGATATCCTTGACGATGTTCTGCGCGCCGAAACCGAGACCGGCGCCGAGCGCGGCCGTCAGCAGGGCGAAAGAGCCCAGGATTTCATTGTTGATGATGTTGACGATCAACAGGATCGTCACGATCAACAGGGTCACGTTGATGATATTCGAGAGCACCGAACCGAGGGTGCGGGTGCGCTGCACGACGCGCACGGCGGCTAGCGGCGAAACGCTCAGCGCCTGCGTGTCCTCCACGTTCTGGGTCTTCTTGACCCCCGTGACGATCTGTTGCACGACGCGGTCGATCACGAAGCGCAACACCCACCGGATGACCAGCGCGGCCACAATGATGACGACGATATTGATGACCCTGAGCCACAGGTCGATTTTGAAAAATTGAATCAGTTCAAGCCAGATTGCGTCAAAGTCCATAACGATCCGAGTCTACAGAGCCGCGTCCTGTCCAAGTCCTGAGTCCGCGGCTCCGCACCCAGCCGCACCCTGTTGACCCCTGCCACCCGCCCGAACGAATTCGACGGAGATTTCCGCCCAGGTGACGAGCTGAACCGGTTTTGTGCGGCTCGGGGAGCAGAATCTCCGTCAAATTTGTTAGGGGCGAGGGCGAGGGCGAGGGTGGGAGCGGGGGTGGGGACGGGGGCGAGGGCGGATGCGGCGTGGGGCACGAACGGCGCGGGCGGGCGGATGCCTCGGCGCGGCTACTCCGCGTCGCGCGCCTGGGCGGCGAGGGCGCGTTCGACCCCGGCCAGGTTCTCGATCACCAGGCGACGCAGCGCGAGCGGCTCCGGGTTGGCGTCGAGCCACGTTCGCGTCGCGGTGACGAGCGCCCGGTCAGCCAGCGGCGCCGGGTACAGTCCGAGCACCAGCTTTTCCGCGATGGAGAAGCTGCGGGCGGCCCAAACCGGCTGCAACATGGCGAAGTACTGCTCGACGAACGGCTCCAGCAACGTGGTGTCGTTGGCCCGCAGGAAACCGGCTGCCGTGACCCGCACGATGGTGTTCGGCGCGGTGTCCACGTCGATCAGAGACGACCAGGCGGCCTGCTTGCCCTCCAGGGTGGGGATGGCGGCGCGGGCCTGCGCGGCCGACTGGGCGCCGGTCGCGGTGTTGTCCGCGGCCAGTGCTGCGTCGATCTCGACCGCGCCGGCCTTGCCTCCGGCCACGAGGGCGATGAGCAGCTCCCAGGAGAGGTCGGTGTCGATCTCGAGGCCGTCGAGCGGCGCCGTGCCACCCCGCAGCGCGGCAACGGATGCCAGCTGGCTGTCCGTGGTCGCGATGGCGGCGAAGAACTTCACGAACTGGAACTGCTCGTCGCTGCCGGCGTCGGCGTGACGGGCGAGGGACCAGAGCGCGTCCCCGACCTCCTTGACTGTACTCGTGCGGAATTCCTCGGCGACGTAGTACGAGGCGGCGAGCACAACCTGGCCGAGCACGGTGCGCAGCGTGGTGGACTCGGATTCCGTCGCGACGTTGCCGAGCACAAGCGTGATGAAGTCGCGCGCCGAGGTCTCGGCGTCGCGGGTGGCGTCCCAGACCGCGCCCCAGATGATGGCGCGGGCGAGGGGGCTCTCGATCGCGGAGAGGTTCTCGAGGGCCACCTCCTGCGATGCCGGGTCGAGGCGGATCTTGGCGTAGGCCAGGTCATCGTCATTGAGCAGAACGAGGTCGGGTTGTTGGCGGCCGAGCAGTGACGGGACATCCGTCTGCTCGCCGTCGACGTCGATCTCGATCCGGTGAGTGCGCACCAGGGCGCCGTCCACCAGGTCGTAAAAGCCGATGGCGAGGCGGTGCGGGCGGATGGTGGGGTAGTCGGCCGCGGCGGTCTGCAGCACCGTGAAGCCGGTGATGGCGCCGGACTTGTCCACGGCGATCTCGGGACGCAGCGTGTTCACGCCCGCGGTCTCGAGCCACAGCTTCGTCCACTCGTTGAGATCGCGGCCACTGGAGGCTTCGAGCAGGGCCATCAGGTCGGTCAGCTCGGTGTTGCCCCACTGGTGCTTCTGGAAGTACGCGGCGACGCCGGTGAAGAATTCGTCGCGGCCGACCCAGGCCACGAGCTGCTTGAGCACGGAGCCGCCCTTGGCGTAGGTGATGCCATCGAAGTTGACCTGCACGTCTTCGAGGTCGTTGATCGTGGCGGTGATCGGGTGGGTGGAGGGCAGCTGGTCCTGCTTGTAGGCCCAGCTCTTCTCCATCACGGCGAAGGTGGTCCACGCTTCGGTCCACTCGGTGGCCTCGGCGGTTGCCATGGTCGACGCCCACTCGGCGAACGACTCGTTCAGCCACAGGTCGTTCCACCACTTCATGGTGACGAGGTCGCCGAACCACATGTGCGCCAGTTCGTGGAGCACGGTGACGACGCGGCGTTCCTTGATGGCGTCGGTGACCTTGGACCGGAACACGTACGTCTCCGTGAAGGTGACCGCGCCGGCGTTCTCCATGGCGCCCGCGTTGAATTCCGGCACGAACATCTGGTCGTACTTGTCGAACGGGTACGGGTAGTTGAACTTGCCCTCGAAGTATGCGAAGCCCTGGCGGGTCTTCTCGAACAGGTAATCCGCGTCGAGGAACTCGAACAGGCTTTTACGGCAGAAGAGCCCGAGCGGGATGACGCGGGCGTCGCTGGAGGTCAGCTCGCTGCGCACGACTGCGTAAGGGCCGGCGACGAGGGCAGTGATGTAGCTGGAGATGGTGTGGGTGGGGGCGAATGCCCAGGTCTTGTGGCCGCTGCCGGCATCCGTCGGCTCGGGCGTGACGGAGTTGGAGATGACTTCCCAGGCGCCGGGGGCGGTGACGGTGAAGGCGAACGTGGCCTTGAGGTCGGGCTGCTCGAACACGGCGAAGACGCGGCGGGAGTCGGGCACCTCGAACTGGCTGTACAGGTAGACCTCGTTGTCGACCGGGTCGACGAAGCGGTGCAGGCCCTCGCCGGTGTTCGTGTACTCGGCGTCGGCGACGACGGTGAGCGTGTTCTCGGCGGCTAGGCCGTCGAGCTGAATCCGGATGCCGTCACTGACGACTGAGGGGTCGAGCGCGGCGCCGTTCAGCGTCACCGAGTGCACGGTGCGGGTGATCGCGTCGATGAAGGTGGACGCGCCGGGCGTCGCGGTGAAGTGCACCGTGGTCTCGCTGCCGAACGTTTCCGGTCCGGTCGTGAGGTCGAGGGTGACCTCGTAGCTCTGAACGGTGATGAGCGCGGCGCGCTCCTGGGCTTCGATCCTGGTGAGGTTCTCTCCGGGCAACGGTTTCTCCATCTCGGTTTCGCGGTCTGCACGCGCGCCGACGTTTGTGGCGCAGCGCACCGACAATCAGCCTAGCCAAGGAATATGGTGTCTGCACGAGGGTAAGCACCGACCCGCGGGCCGCGACGGACGACCGGTACCGTGAGTTTGCTGACGTGGGAGCGCGCGGCATGAGCGCCTGCTACGAGGCGTGGGCACAAAGTGTCGGATGACCCGGCGACCTCCGCTCCGATCGACCGGCTCTCGGCACCGAAACGGCTTCGTGCTCGCGCCCGATGCCGAACCCCTCGCAGTCACCCGGCCGCACAGGCGGGCGCTGCACTGGCGGCGAGCAGGCACCGTCGCCCCGGCAGGTGAGCGGAGGCGTCGCCCGGCCGTGCGCGTGCGCTCACCCGTCATCCGGTGTTTGGCGTCCCGCGTCCGGCCTCCCGCGTACGGTGTCGGGCGTGGAATCAATTCGACGGAGATTCTGCGGAAAAGGGCCGATTAAGGCCTCCGTGGAGCCGTTTCGGGCAAGATCTCCGTCGAATTCGTGCTGGGCGGCTCTAGGGTTAGCCACGATGACAACCCGTGACGCGCTCCGTGACGCCTACGACGCACAGCTTCGGCTCTGGGTTCCGAACGACCGGCCCACGGGCATCCGTTACGAACTGTCGGGCCCGGTTCTGCGGATCTTGGGACGGCACCAGGGGCTCGTCGAGACCGCTCGCGACGTGGGTGCGACCGGCGCGGCGCTCGACGCCCTGATCGCGGAGCACCGCGACTTCTTCACTGCCCGCGGCGAGGCCTTCGAGTGGAAGACCCGCGGCCACGACCTGCCAGCCGATCTGCCGGACCGCCTGCTCGCGGCCGGCTTCGTGGCCGAGGAGCTGGAGACGGTCGTCGTCGCCGAGACCGAACGCCGTGCCGGTGCTGCCGGTCGGCGTTACGATCAGGCAGGTCGACACCCGGGCCGACTTCGAGCGCATCGCCGCGCTGCAGTCGCAGGTCTGGGACGAGGACTACGCCTGGCTGGCCGACCAGCTGGAGGCCGGTGTGCGTGATGCCCCGGGCGACGTGCTCGTGTTCGTCGCCGAGGCAGGCGGCGTGCGCGGCGGCGAGCTCGTCTCCTCGTGCCGGCTCGAGTTCACCCGCGGCACTGATTTCGCGGGACTCTGGGGTGGGTCGACCCTGGCCGCCTGGCGGGGCCGCGGCATCTACCGGGCGCTGGTGGCATACCGCGCGCGGCTCGCGCACCAACGCGGTGTGCGCTACTTGCAAGTGGATGCCTCCGACGACAGCAAACCGATCCTGCTGCGGCTGGGCTTTCAGGCCATCACGACGACGACCTCCTGGGTCTGGACCCCGCCGGCTCCTGACTGAGGTGCGGTTCGGCGGGGCGCGATCCCGGTGCCGGCGCCCAGCAGCATCCGCTCGCCGCACCAAAATGGCCCGCACCATGTCGCCCGCCCGAACCAATTCGACGGAGATTCTGCCGAAACCAGGCCGCAACCGGCCGCCTGGGTGCGCAAACCTCAAAATCTCCGTCGAATTGGTGAGGGGCCTGCTGGCTGTCCAGCGCGCCGACTTGACTCGCCGACTCGACCCGCCGACTCGCAGGCCGACCCCGCCGACTCGACCCGCCGACTCGCAGGCCGACCCCGCCGACTCGACCCGCCGACTCGCAAGCCGACCCCGCCGACGACCGCCCCGGCTACCAGGCGCCGGGCTTGTAGTCCTTGAGGAAGACGCCGCAGAGGTCCTCGCCGCCCTCGCCGCGCACAATCGGGTCGTAGACCCTCGCCGCGCCGTCGACCAGGTCGAGTGGGGCGTGGAAGCCCTCCTCGGCGAGGCGGATCTTGGTGGGGTGCGGCCGCTCGTCGGTGATCCAGCCGGTGTCGACGCTGGTCATCAGGATGCCGTGGGACAGCATTTCCTTCGCGCTCGTGCGGGTGAGCATGTTCAGCGCGGCTTTGGCCATGTTCGTGTGCGGGTGACCGGGCCCCTTGTAGCCGCGGCCGAACACGCCCTCCATTGCCGACACGTTCACGATGTAGGTGCGGCGGGCGTCGGATGCCGCGAGCGAGCCACGCAGACGGCTCACCAGCAGGAACGGGGCCGTGGTGTTGCACAGCTGCACCTCCAGCATCTCCAGCGGGTCGACGTCTTCCACGTTCGCGGTCCAGCTGTTTCGGGAGTGCAGGTCGGGCATGAGCCCGCCGGCGTCGATCGCGGTGCCGGCGGCGAGACGCACGAGAGACGAGGAGCCCGGCGCGAGCGCCAGGGCGGTCAGGTCGTCTGCCGTGAGTGCGCCACTCGCTCCGGCTGCTGCGGCCAGGATCGGGTGGCTGGTGACGGATGCCGCGAGCGCGGTCGGGTGCGCGTCACTGATGTGCCCGAACGTGACGATCTCCGGGATGACGCCCTCCGGCAGCGGCGACTGCTCGGCCTCGACCAGCATCGAGTAGGAGCCGGGGGAGCGGCGCACGGTCTGGGCGGCGTTGTTGATCAGGATGTCCAGCGACCCGGCCGCGGCGACGGAGTCGGCCAGGCCGATCACCTGGGCCGGGTCGCGCAGGTCGATCCCGACGATGCGGAGACGGTGCAGCCAGTCGGCCGAGTCCGGCATGGCGCTGAAGCGGCGCACCGCGTCGCGCGGGAACCGGGTGGTGATGGTGGTGTGGGCGCCGTCGCGCAGCAGGCGCAGGGCGATGTACATGCCGATCTTGGCGCGGCCGCCCGTGAGCAGGGCGCGCTTGCCGGTCAGGTCGGTGCGGGCATCCCGCTTCTCATGGCTCATCGCCGCGCAGGCAGGGCAGAGCTGGTGGTAGAAGGCGTCGACGAGGGTGTACTTCTGCTTGCAGATGTAGCAGGCCCGCGGCACGAGCAACTCGCCGGCCGACGCCCGGTCGGTGCCCAGGCGCAGCTGGGCGCCGATGGTCTCGTCGTCGATGCGGGTGGCGGCGCCGGTCGCGGTCGCGGCGATGACCTCCCGGTCGGCATCCGCGATCGCCTGCCGCTTCTCGCCGCGTCGCACCATCTTGACGGACTTGAACATCTTGGCGGTGGCCTGCCGCACGGTGACGAAATCGGGGTCTTCGGGGTCGATCTCGCTGAGCGAGGCGAGCACGCGCAGGGCGATCGCCATCTCGGCAGGGTCGATGCTCAGGGTGGACACGGCCCCGGGAGCGGGCTCGGTCGGAGGCGTCGTGGTCATCGGACAATTCTACGATGGCCCCCGCGATGGCCCGGTGCACACAGCACACAGACCGGTGGCCCGGCGCGCCGAGACCAGGGTCTCCGCACGCCGGGCCACCAGTCGATGCAGCAGGGTGTCGCTAGACCTTCAGCGGCTCCGGCTCGGTTTCCGGCTCCGTCGCGAGCGATGAGAGATCCATCGACGAGGTCGGCGGCTCATAGGTCTCGTCGAACGGCATCTCGTCGGTGTCCAGGGCAGGGTTGTCATCCTGCGTGGCTACCAGTTCGCGGGCCTCGAAGACCGAGTCCACGCTGGGCATCGAGCCGATCAGCGGACGCCCGGCAGACTCGCGCAGGAAGAAGATCGCGATTCCACCGATGACGGATGTCCCCATCAGATAGTACGCCGGCATCATGTCATTCTCGGTCGTGGCGATCAGCGCCGCGATGATGAAAGGCGTCGTGCCACCGAAGATGGCCACCGAGAAGTTGTACGCGATGCCCATGGCACCGTAACGGCTTTCGGTCGGGAACAGCGCCGGCAGGGCCGAGGCGAGGTTGGAGACGTAGAACGTGACGGGCAGGGCGATCAGAGCCAGGCCGAGCAGCGTCGTCCAGATCTCGCCGACGCCGATCAGCATGAAGGCGGGGATGGAGAGCACTACGGCGCTGAGCGAACCCATCCAGAGCACGGGACGACGACCGATCTTGTCGGACAGGCGGCCGGCCAGGGGGATGCAGAGCGCCATGATAACGAGGATCGGGATGGTGAGCAGTGTCCCGTGCAGCTCGTCGTAGCCCTTGGTGGCGGTGAGGTAGGTCGGCATGTATGAGGTGAGCGCGTAGCCGAGCGTGTTGGCCGCGGCGACAAGGATCATCGCGACGATGATGCCGCGCCAGTGGTTCTTGAAAATACTGACCGGGCTGTTGGACGGGGCGGACTCGTCGGAGAACGACGGGTCGGTCGCGGCCAGTTCCTTCGCGTCCAGGGTGGCCTGGAAGGTGGGGGATTCCTCGATCTTCAGACGGAACCAGATGGCGATCAGGCCGAGCGGTCCGGCGATCAGGAATGGGATGCGCCAGCCCCAGTCTTCCATGACGGGCTGCCCGAGGGTGACCTGCAGGATGGACACGAGCGCGGCGCCGATGGCGAAGCCGAGGTAGCTGCCCATATCGAGCAGGCTGGCGAAGAAGCCGCGGTGCTTGTCGGGCGAGTGCTCGCTCACGAAGGTGGTCGCACCGGCGTACTCACCGCCGGTGGAGAAGCCCTGCACGAGTTTGGTGAAGACCAGCAGCGCGGCGGCGAGCATGCCCACCTGGGCGTAGCCGGGCAGCAGGCCCACGCTGAAAGTGGATGCCGCCATCAGGATCAGGGTCATCGACAGCACCTTCTGGCGGCCGATCTTGTCCCCGAGCCAGCCGAAGAACACACCACCCAGCGGGCGGGCGATGAACGTCGCGGCGAAGGTGCCGAGCAGGAACAGGGTCTGCACGGTCGGGTCGGACTCGGGCAGGAACACCGGACCCATGGTCGTGATGAGGTAGCCGAACACGCCGACGTCGTACCATTCCATCGTGTTTCCCACGATGGTTCCGCCGAGGGCTTTCTTTAGCCTTGACTGATCGACCACGTTCACGTGTGACACCTTTAAGCGGCGCTGCAGGAGCGGATTCTTGGTCTTCACCGCCGTGCCGTCGGCACCGGAAAGTGAGCTGGTTCTGGGCATTGGAACTTCTCTCGTAGAGATCATGTTGCTGCGAAAAAAAGGGGCCCGCTTTCGGGCATAACGAATAATTTTAGTCGGAAATGGGCAACAACCAGACATTTTGCCGAGGATACCCTCTCTGGACAGGGGTTTACGTTCGGTCTCCGTCGGCGCTTTCCCAGCCGGGAGACACTTAGGCTGGGCCCCATGGCTGACTCTGTGAAGTTCTGGTTCGACCCCTCCTGCCCCTGGGCCTGGATGACCTCCCGCTGGGTGGAGGAGGTCTCCGCCCTGCGCGGTTTCGACGTCGAGTGGAAGGTGATGAGCCTCGCCGTCCTGAACGAGGACCAGGACGTGTCCGAGGAGTACCGCGCGTTCTTCCCCCGGGCTCTCAAGTACACCCGCCTGGTTGCTGCCGCACAGGAACTGCACGGCCAGAAAACGGTCAAGGCGCTCTACGATGCCCTGGGCGCCCGCATCCACCTCGGTGGCAGCACAAACCCCGACGAGGTCATTCCCGCCGCGCTCGCCGAGGTGGGCCTGCCGGCATCGTTCGCGGAGTGGGCCGACAGCGACCACTACGACGTGCAGATGCGCGCCAGCCACTTCGACGGCATGGAGCGGGTGGGCCAGGATGTCGGCACCCCCGTCATCGCCGTGAACGACGTGGCCTTCTTCGGCCCGGTCATCTCGCCCGCGCCGAGCGGAGATGCGGCGCTCAAGCTTTGGGACGGTGTGGTGGCCGTTGCCGGGTACGACGGTTTCTTCGAGCTGAAGCGCTCCCGCACCCGTGAGCCGATCTTCGCCGCGGCTGCGACGGTACCGGCCGAGTAAGCCGAGTAAATATAATCGGTTGCATGCGCATCCACATCGCCACTGACCACGCCGGCCTCGACTTCAGCCACCAGCTGTTCACGCACCTCACCCTGGCCGGTCACGAAGTCGTGGACCACGGGCCGGAGGTCTACGACGCCCTCGACGACTACCCCGGTTTCTGCATCCGGGCGGCCGAGGCCGTCGTCGCCGACCTGTCCGTCGGCGTCGACGCGCTCGGCGTCGTCTTCGGCGGCTCGGGCAACGGCGAGCAGATGGCCGCGAACAAGGTGAAGGGCGTGCGCGCCGCGCTGGTCTGGAGCCTCAGTACCGCCAGGCTCGCCCGCGAGCACAACGACGCGAACGTCATCTCCATCGGTGCCAGGCAGCACAGCATCGAGGACGCCATCGACTTCATCGACGCCTTTATCTCGGAGCCGTTCCCCGGCGACGAACGCCACTGCCGCCGCATCCTGCAGCTGGCGGAGTACGAGGTGCACTGCACCATCAACGGCACGCGTCTCGCCGACTAGCCGTGCCTGAGGGTCATTCCGTCCACCGCATTGCGCGCCAGTTCGCCCGCAACTTCGTGGGTAAAAGCATCCGACTGTCGTCGCCGCAGGGCCGGTTCGTGGACGGCGCGGCGATGCTCGACGGCCACATCATGACGGATGCCCGTGCCGTCGGCAAGCAGATGTTCCTCGAGTTCGACAACGGGCTCTGGCTGCGCGTGCACCTGGGGCTCTACGGCGCCTGGGACTTTGCCGGGGACATCCAAGCGCACGGTACGGACGCCGCCATCAAGGGTCGCAGGCGCCGGACCGTCAGGCGCGGCGCGGGTGACGTCATGCAGGGCCTGGCGGGGGAGGACTCGCTGCAGAGTATCGGCGCGCCCCGGCTGACCCGGCTGCGGATGGCGGAAGACGAGAAGGTCAGCGTCGAACCCGACGGCTTCCCGCCCGCACCCATCGGTCAGGTGCGGGTGCGTCTGCTGGCCGACGACGTCGTGGCGGACCTGCGCGGGCCCACGGCTTGCGTGGTGCTCGACTCTCAGGAGGTGCACGTGGCGATGGACCGTCTCGGGCCGGACCCGATGCTCGACGACAGCCGCGCCGCCGAGGACCGCTTCGTCACGGTGGTGCGGAAGAAGCCCACCCCGATCGGGCGCCTTTTGATGGACCAGTTGGTGGTCAGCGGCATCGGCAACGTCTACCGGGCCGAGTTGCTCTTCCGTGCGCGCCTGAACCCGTATGCGCCGGGCAAGTCGCTCAGTGACGAGCAGTCCCGTGCGCTCTGGCGAGACTGGGCGCACCTGCTGAAGATCGGCGTGTCGACCGGGCAGATGATGACCATGGACGGCCTCGGCGACGCGGCTTACGGGCGCGCCCTGAGGCGACGGGCCGACCGGCACTGGGTGTACAAGCGCGAGGGGCTGCCCTGCCGGGTCTGCGGCACCCACATCGCCCTCGAGGAGATGGCCGCACGCAAGCTCTACTGGTGCCCGAAATGCCAGGCCTGACCTGCTCGCCCTGATCTGCTTCACCTGATCTGAATCCACGACCAGAACGGGACACCGATGAGACACAACCCCATTTTTGCGCAGGGCGACCCGGCCGAGATCCGCCGCCTCATCCGGGAGAACCCATGGGCCACGCTGATCAGCCACACCGAGTCCGGTCTGGTGGCCTCGCACTACCCGGTACTGCTCGACGAGGAGGCCGACGAGACCGACGGAATCGTGCTGGTCAGCCACGTCGGACGCCCCGACGAGGCCCTGCACGAACTCGGCCGGCACGAGCTGCTGGTGATCATCCAGGGGCCCCACGGCTACATCTCGCCCGGCTGGTACGACGCGGCGCCCGCCGTTCCCACCTGGAACTTCGTCGCCGCGCACCTGAACGGCACACCCGAACTACTCAGCGACGAGGAGAACCTGCGGGTGCTGGAGCGCCTGGTCGACCGCTTCGAGGAGCGGATGCCTGAACCGCGTCGCCTGTCCGGCACCGAGGCCAACGCCGCCTACGCCGCCCGCATTGTGGCCGGTACGGTCGGCTTCCGGCTTCGGGTGAACCGCCTCACCGCCAAGAGCAAGCTCAGCCAGAACAAGCCGGCCGAGACCGTGGCGCGCATTCTGGGTGAACTCGAGGGAGACGGTCCCTATGCGAGCCCGGGCCTGGCAGCCGAAATGCGCCGGGTGCACGGGGTCGACCGGTGAGCGTGTCCACGCCCACTCCGGTAACAGCGGCGGCCCCTCCGCTCGTCTTGCGGAACGGCCGGCTGCCGGGAAGCGACGAGATCGTCGACACGCTGATCGTCGACGGCCGGGTGCGCCGGCTCGGGTATCTGAGTCAGGCGGCTGCGGGCATTCGTTCGGTCGATCTGGAAGAACGCTGGTTGATTCCGGGCCTCTGGGACAACCACGTGCACTTCAGCCAGTGGGCGCAGACGAATCAGCGGCTGGATCTGTCCGGCACCGGCAGTGCCGCCGCCGCGGCCGACCTGGTGGCCGGCCGGGTGCCTGGCGTTTCGAGGGGGGAGACCCTGGTCGGGTTCGGGTTTCGCGACGGTCTGTGGCCGGATGCCCCGAGCCGGCCCCTGTTGGACGCCGCCGCCGGCACCGTTCCGACCGTGTTGATCAGCGGTGACCTACACTCATGCTGGCTGAACTCGGCCGCGCTCGCCCGCCACGGTCACACGGAGCACCCGACCGGGCTGCTCCGTGAGGAGGACTGCTTCGCCGTGGTGCGCACGCTCGCCGAGGTGCCCGATGTCGTGATGGACGGCTGGGCCGACAGCGCGGCCCGGGCCGCGGCGACTCGCGGGGTCGTGGGCATCGTCGACATGGAGATGGACTGGAACCTCGCCACCTGGCTGCGGCGCATCCAGGGCGGCACCGACTCGCTGCGGGTGGAGTTCGGTATCTACACCCAGCACCTGGAGCGCGCCATCGCACTCGGTCTGCGGAGCGGGGCCGGCATCGACGGCACCGGCGGGCTGCTCACGGTGGGATCCTGCAAGGTGATCACCGACGGCTCGCTGAACACCCGCACCGCGTACTGCGTCGACGAGTACCCCGGCCTGGAGGGCCAGCCCGGGTCACGCGGGATGCTCACCGTGCCGCCGGAGGAGCTGCTCGCGCACCTGGGCCGGGCCGTGGCCGCGGGCATCCGCCCCGCCGTGCACGCCATCGGCGACCGGGCCAACGCGCTGGCCCTCGACGCCTTCGAGCAGCTCGGCTGCGCCGGCAGCATCGAGCACGCGCAGCTGCTCACGAGGGAGGACGTCGCCCGTTTCGCCCGGCTCGGCGTGGTAGCGAGCGTGCAGCCCGAGCACGCCCTCGACGACCGGGACGTCGCCGACCGCTACTGGGTGGGACGCACCGACCGGGCCTTCGTGCTGAAGAGCCTGCTGAACGCCGGGGTCACGCTCGCGCTCGGGTCCGACGCCCCGGTCGCTCCGCTGGACCCGTGGGTGAGCATCGCCGCCGCCGTCGGGCGCACCCGCGGCAGCCGCGAACCCTGGCACGCCGAGCAAGCCATCTCCCGGCAGGCCGCACTCGCCGCGTCCGCGCGCGGCCGGCACCGCGTTCTGGCGGGGGACGTCGCCGACCTCGCGGTGTGCGAGATCGACCCGTTCGTCGCCTCAGTGCCCGACCTGCGACGGATGCCCGTGGCCGCCACCCTGCTCGCCGGCCGCTTCACCCACACCACCCTCTGACCTGGGGGTTTACCCCCGGCGAGATCCGGTTGGCAGCGGGATGTCGTCTACCCGGCCCGGCGATCAGGCTGAGTACCGACAGACTTACTGGAGGACACTATGACCGCACCGACCGAAACCCTCGCAGGCGCCGGATATAGCGCGCTCTGGCGGCGCGTGCCGCAGGAGCTGCTCTTTCTACTGCTGACCCTGCCGGTGGTCGTCATCGCCCTCACCGTTCTGAGCACCGTATTCTTCACCGGCATCGGCCTGCTCGCCGCCGTCGTCGGGATCGTCGTCGTCGTGGCGTCCCTCTACCTCGCCCGCGGCATCGGTCTGGTCGAACTCGCCCGCCTGCGCTGGGCCGGCCAGCCTGCCATCACCCCGCCGCGGTGGGCGACGCCGGGGGAGCCGGCCACCACCCTCCGCGCCCTGCTCGGCCCGCTCGTCAACGGGCACTACTGGCTCTACCTGCTGCACGGCATGGTCGTGAACTTCGTGGTCGGGCTTGTCAGCTGGATCGTCACCGTAGTCTGGCTGTCGGTGGGCCTCGGCGGCGTCAGCTACTGGATCTGGGGCCGCTTCCTCCCCGAGGACCGGAACGACGACCTGCACGCGATCATCCTGAACTGGATTCTGCCGGGCACCACGCTCCCGATCGACCCGCTCCTGGCCGAAAGCCTCCTCCAGCTCGTCCTGGGCATCCTCTTTCTGCTGACTCTGCCGTACATCACGCACGCGTTCACCCGGCTGCACCAGTTCGCGGCCCGCGGCATGCTGGGCGCCTGGCGGTCCGAGGCCCTGCAGCGTGAGGTCGCCGACCTCAGCGCGTCGCGCGGGGCGGCCGTCGCCGCGGAAGACCAGTCCCTGCGGCGCCTGGAACGGGACATCCACGACGGTCCGCAGCAGCGCCTGGTGCGCCTGCAGATGGACCTCGCCAGCGCCGAGCGCAAGCTCGATACCGACCCGGATGCCGCGCGCACCCTGATCGTGGAGGCCCGGGAGCAGGCTCACGACACCCTCGAGGAGCTGCGGGCGCTGTCCCGCGGTCTGGTGCCGCCCCTCCTGCAGGACCGCGGCCTCCTCGCCGGCCTCGAGTCCCTGGCCGCCCGTAGCACCATCCCGGTGCGGCTCGAGCTGCAGGTCGACCCGGCGCTGCGGCTGCCCAGCGAAATCGAGCGGAGCGCATATTTCGCCGGCGCGGAGTTGCTCACCAACGCCGCCAAGCACTCGCGGGCCACGGACATCCGTCTGCACCTGGCCCTGCGCGCCGTCCCCGACGACGGGAGCACCGGCAGCCCTGCCAGCATGGGGGCCGCCGGCGCCATCTGGCTCGACCTCTGGGTGATCGACGACGGCATCGGCGGGGCCCGGCTGACCGATGCCCACGGCCTGCAGGGACTCGACGAACGCCTGCACGGCCTTCGCGGGGTGTTGTCGGTGCGGAGCCCCGAGGGTGGCCCGACCGCGATCGGGGCACACATCCCACTGCCCGCGGCCCGGCCGGCGCGAGCCGTCGCCGTATCCTGAACGGATGACCGACCTCGCCTCAGCCATTCCCGCCGCTGCCTCCGCCCCACCCCTGCGGCTCGTGCTGGCCGAGGACTCGGTGCTGCTCAGAGAGGGTCTGATCCGCCTGTTCGACGAGGCCGGGTTTGTGACCGTCGCGTCCTACGGCGACGCGGATTCCCTTCTGGCCGAGGTAGACGCGCTGCGGCCCGACATCGCCGTGCTGGATGTGCGGATGCCGCCCACCTTCCGGGACGAGGGCGTGCGCGCCGCGCTGGAACTGCGCCGCAGGCTGCCGTCGGTGGGCATCCTGCTGCTCAGCCAGTATGTGGAGGGCACCTACGCGCATGAACTTCTCGCCGCCGGCAACGGGGGACTGGGCTACCTGCTCAAGGACCGGGTGGCGTCGCTCGACGAGCTGCGGGACGCCGTGACCCGGATCAGCGCGGGCGGCACCGTGCTCGACCCGCAGGTCGTGCGCGAGTTGCTGGCCCGCCGCACCGACCCGGTCGCGGCCCTCACCCCGCGTGAGCGTGACGTGCTCGGGCTGATGGCGGAGGGGCGCACCAACGCCGGCATCGCCGCGAAGCTCGTGATCGGCGTCGGCGCGGTCGAGAAGAACGTCACCTCGATCTTCCAGAAGCTCGGCCTCGACGACTCGGGCTCCGACCACCGCCGGGTGCTGGCCGTGCTCACCTACCTGCGGCACTGACCCGGCGGCACTGACCCGGCGGCACTAACTCAGCCACGGATATCCGGATGCTCGGATCCGGCCCGGTCAGGGGTGCAGAATTAGCTCATGAGCGAGATCGCGAATTCCAAGCTGGCCATCATCGGAGCCGGGGCCGTCGGGTCGTCCCTGGCCTACGCCGCACTGATCCGGCAGTCCGCGCGGGAAGTCGTGCTCTACGACATCAACGGGCCCAAGGTGGAGGCCGAGGTTCTCGACCTGGCCCACGGCACCCAGTTCACGGGTGCTTCCTGCGTGGCCGGCGGCAGCGACCTCGACGCCATCGCGGGGGCGAACATGGTCGTGATCACGGCCGGGGCCAGACAGCACCCCGGTCAGTCCCGGCTCGAGATGGCCGGCGTCAATGTCGGGATCCTGCGGGAGCTGATGCCCCAGCTGGTCGAGCGAGCCCCGGACGCCGTCTACATGCTCGTCACCAACCCCTGCGACGTGCTTGCCTATGCTGCCCGCCAGTTCAGCGGGCTGCCGGCCACGCGCGTCTTCGGGTCGGGCACGGTGCTCGACTCCTCCCGGCTGCGCTGGATGCTCGCGCACCGGGTCGGCGTCGCGATCGCCAATGTGCACGCCGTGATCGTCGGAGAGCACGGCGACTCGGAGTTCCCGCTCTGGTCCCAGGCCCGGATCGGCCCGATCTCCCTGGCCGAGTGGGTGCAGGACGACATCTCGCCCAAGGGTCTGGTGCCGTTCTCGGAGGCGGAATTCGACGCGATAACCGAGAGCGTGAAGACCGCGGCGTACACAGTCATCGCCGGCAAGGGCGCCACGAACTACGCGATCGGGCTTTCGGGGGCCCGGATCGCCGAGGCCGTGCTGCGCGACGAGGGCGCCGTGCTTCCGGTCAGCTCGGTGCTCACCGACTACCGGGGCGTCAGCGACGTGGCGCTGTCGGTGCCGAGCGTGATCAACGCCGAGGGCGTCTCGCGTGTGATCGAGGTTCCCTTCAGCGAGAAGGAGCAGGAGCTGTTCGAGCACTCCTCGGCGACGTTGCGCACGACGCTGAACGGGCTCGGACTCGACTGAGCCGTGTGAGACGGTCCGTCCAGGGCGTGGTGTGGAGGGGATGACGGGAATCGAACCCGCGCCATCAGTTTGGAAAACGGTCCGGACAGGCCTCACCCGCAAACCGGGGCTCTCCGGAGTGAACCGAGCTGAGCCGCCTTCGCCCGTGATTCCGGGCGACTTGGGGTGATATAGCGGATGGGGGCGGTTCGCCTCGGATCACCCCAGCGAAGCGCGGTCGGACGGGTTTTCCGCCGGGATACGCCGGGAGGAAAGTCGGCTCCATCAGTTTCGACGCCGGGTTTTCTGAGGTCGGTCGCTGCGCATGAGGCTGTTACCCACCGCAGAGCGACGCGAGGATGGCCAGAGCCACATGAACCGGACCGGGGCAGGCGCTCGGGCCATCCTGTCCCGTTCGTGTGGCGGTGACCTTCCTCGCCACGCGCTGGCTCAGTTCTGGCGGAAGCCGGGCGTGAGTTGAATCGAGCAGGGGTCAGGGTTGGTCGCGTCGTCGTAGGCGGTCCGCTGCGACGGACCGAACGGCGAGCCGGGGCGCATCGCTTCTCGACGGAGCAACGCGGCGCGCTCTCCGACTGACAGTCGGCGCGCTGTGCGGCTCGGCGTGATGTGTTGCGGTCCGGCCTCGCCTTGGAACTCGCTGCGGTCGGAGCTGAGGGCTTCGTAGTTGGGCATGGTTTCCTCCTTGTTTGCCTTCAAGCCTCCCTCGCCTCGACCTCTCGCCGCTTGCTGATGTGGAGATCAAAAGTGGATCCCATCAGGCAATTAGTTCTCGAAGCCATTTGCCTTTCAGCCTTCCGCTGGAGTTAAGTTACTCCCGTCACTAACCAGAGAGCAGCGGAGGACCCGATGGCAAGACCATCCCACGGCATCACCCGAGGGGCACGAATCGAGACGATGGTGCCACGCGAAGTCAGCGCGGCGATCGACTCGCTCGTGGCTATGTCGGGCGGCACCAGCAAGGCGACCTTCGTCCGGCAGGCGCTGCTCGCCGGGCTAGAGCCGTACGGCCTTGTGTATCCCGAGGTCGCCGCCGCGCTCGCAACGACCAAACACGCAGGACCCACCAACAGAGAGAGGAAATGAACAATGCCAGGACCACACCGGAGGAGCTGGATCCCCACGCAGAGTTTCGTCGGCAAGCTCGACCCGCGAACCGGTCTACCGGAGTTTCCCCGCGACGGACGGAGCAAGTTCCTCGAAAAGGCACTCGCTGACACGGCAGCGGATTTCCAGTCCGCGACCAACGCTCTCGCGGAGCGGCTCGACGCCGTAGCCGATGAGTTCGCCGAGGCCTTCGAGGCGGAAGACAAGCGCCGGGCGACCCTCGCCCGCATCCAGAACACAGCCAACCCCGACATCGAACGTCAGCACCGCGAGCGCATGCAGCGCCGGGGCTAAGAGAGGAAACCATGAAGAAAATTACAGGAGTACGCAAGGTCGACAGCCCCGAGGGCGACGACATCGAGCAGGTTCAACCCGCAGTCGAGCAGGGCGGATACTTCCTCACCTACTGCCCGGAAGACGCCCTCGACGAGCCACGCATGGCAGCTCGCGACGCGTCCTACGCGAACTCGGAAGTCGAGCGCCGCACCATTGCGGCTGTGGACGAGGAGGTGTTCGATCGCGTTCGGCCCATGGAGCAGATGATCACGGCGCAGGCAGAGAGCCACGTGGCCCGAGGCAAGTCCAGCGTCGAAGGAGCGTTCGCGCTGCGGCAGGAGCTGGAGGCCGTCCGGGACGATCTGGTGCGCGGCAAGGACGTTGTCGAACTCACGCGGCGCTACACCAGGCTGCGAGGCGAAGTCGAGAAGATGCGGCGCTTGCAGCAGAGCTACGGCAAGAGCACCGACTCCTTGGCGGCGAAGGTTGCCGACCCCATCGCGGCCACTCAGCGGACGCTCTCGCTGATGCCCCGGTCGAACTTTCAACCCATCAACACGACGCCGCGCTGGCAGTAACAGAAAGACCCCGGCAGCCGCGCCCGAGTCTGGAGCGCGCCTGCCGAGGTCGACCACTCGGAACAGTACAACCATCAGGAGGAAACCAAATGTCTGTATCAACAATTGTACCGCCTGCGGTGTTTGCGCCGCTTGTGAGCCCGTTCGAGACCTACCACGACGTCTTCTGGGACGTGGAGGACGAGCCCGAACCCCGTCTCACCGCGAAGACCAGCATGCTCACGCTTCCGGCGGTGGCGCTGGCGACGCTGACCTATCTCGCCGCTCCAGCCGAGTGCATGCACCCGAAGACGCGGGGCACGGTCACCGAGGCGAGCATGCGCCTCGCGAAGTGGAAAGACAACGACGCCCGGCTGTCCGCGTGGGAGGTGGCGCACAACTTCCAGATGCTCTACTTCCGAGGCGCGCTGAGCCGAAGCGCCCGCGTCCCGTTGCTCGGTCTCGACCTCATCCGCGCAACGGACGAGCTGGGCTGCGAGGGGCTGGAGTGGTTCTGCGATGTTCCCACCGAGAACGACCCGTTCCGCTTCCAGACCGTGCGCCTGAAGCGCGCTCTGGAACGCTTCGCACCAACTGTCGAACGTTGAAGTTGAGGCCGTCCGCCGCCCACCAGCGGAGACCGAGCCTAATCAGGTAAAATCGGAACCAGACCGGCGTAGACCGGGGATACGCAACTAAGACAGAGCCCAGCAGGGCACAATATCGAGCATTACCTCTATGCATGATCGCGCTTGCGAGGCGCGTCGTCTTCCGCACTTTGGAGAAAGCGGATAACCGGACGGCGGAGCCTCTTGAGAGGCGAAAACGCAGAACGGCATTCACCCAGTCCTCGGGACTTCGGGCGTACGAGACGAGAGGCTTCCAACTCATCACCGATGGGTTGCAGCCCCGCACGTGCGCCTTTTCGCATTTAAGGCGCGAACTCCCTGGAGGAATTCGCAATGACCGTTCAGAACCCCAGTGCTCGCCGCTGGTTCGACACCACAGAAGCTGCACAGTACCTCGGCCTTTCCGAGCGGCAGGTGATCCGTGCCCGCCAGACCGGCAAGCTCGGTTACACGCGGCTCGGAGGCCTCCACGCGCGCCACTCGCAGGAACAGCTCGATGCCTACATCGTCGCCTGCACCGTCGCGCCCACGACCGACTCGAAGTAGACCACCGTGGTACAAACGATTCGTCTCAGCGGGGTGAGAGCTCGCGAGACTCCACCCAATAAACCGACCAAACAATCACTCAGCACGACCCACCTTGATTACCTTGCCGGGCGAGCAGTCTCGTCCGAATGCGCCCAGCGATTTGGCTTGCGCGCCGATAGAGATCGAATTGGCTTTCCGGTCTTGGATCTGGACGGCGACGAGGTCAACCTGCGCCGTCACCTGCCGAACCCGCCGCAAGGGGCTTCGAAAATGCGCAATGACGGTCGGGGCAGTCCAACCAGGCTCTACCCCGTCGAAGTGTTGAGGGACGCCAGCGCGGACGCATGGGTCATTGTCGGCGGCGGTGAGCTGGATGTGCTCGCCGCCATCGATGCGGGGCTCGTCGCGGTGTGCGGCACCAACGGCGAGAAGAGCGTTCCGCCCGAGGAACAGCGCGAGGCTCTCCGTGGTCGCCGTGTAGCGATAGCTATGGATGCAGACGACGCCGGACGGAAGGCCGCGAAGGGGTGGGCGCAGAAACTGACTTCGCTTGTTCGAGAACTTCGCATAGTGACGCTTCCAGAGGGCACCGACCTGAACGACTGGTTCACCTCCGGTCGCACCGCCGGAGAGCTGCATAACCTCATCCTGTCGTCGCCGGTCCAAGGCGCTCGCCGCGATGCACACGAACTCCTCCAGAAGGCACTGACCAAGGTTGACGACGGCGAAGGACGCGACAACTCCGGGCTGTGGCTGGCCTGTCAGCTCCGCGACGAGCGCTACGCCCAGGAGACCGAGGCCTGGCCCATCCTTCAGGCGTTCCAGGAGGCGGTTGAAGAGCATGGTGATCATCCGTACACGGAGGCCGCAGCTCGCGTCAATCTGGATTCCGCGTGGACCCGCGACGCACGAGAGCCAAGCAAGCGCGCGGCGGCTGATGCGGCAGGTCCGAGCTTCGAGGATGGTCCACTCGCTGAGTACGTTGCCGAACAGCTACGCGGCAAATATGCGTACGTCTCCCAGCTGAAGGACTGGCTGCACAACACCGGCAAGTTTTGGAAGTCGTCTTCGAATACGTCTATCGTCGAGGCCGTTCGAGCGGAACTGAAAGCTGTCGTCGAAGCGGAGCTGAGGCGGGAGTCCAACCTCGGTCAGGTCGCCCAGCTTCTTCGCCGAGGGAAAATCGAAAACGTCGCGGCCTTGCTCAGGGGCATCCTCGAAACGCCCTATAGCGAATTCGACAACCACCCGGACCACCTGAACACGCCCAATGGTGTGGTCGATCTGCGGTCGGGCAGCGTCCAGGCGCACTCCCTGGACTTCAAGTTCACGAGCATCACGCGTGTGTCGTACAACCCCAAAGCGAGTTCGGCAATGTGGACCAAGGCGCTCCGAGCGCTGCCGCCCGAGCTGCACGAGCATGTGCAGTTGCTGTTTGGGCAGGCCATCACCGGTTATCCGCCCGACCACGACAAGGTGACCTTCCTTCAGGGTGGCGGCGAGAACGGCAAGTCGTCCATCCTCGACGGGATCAAGGAGGCTCTCGGATCTTTCGCGGGACCAGTGCCCGAGAAGGTCATGCTCGCCAAGCCCGGTGAGAGTGTGCCGGAGATGATGGAGCTTCGCGGTAAGCGGCTCGTGGTCCTTGAGGAGATGCCGCAGGGTGGTCGACTCTCGACCAAGCGCCTCAAGGATCTGGCCGGCACGGCAACTCTGGACGGTCGCCCTCTCTACGGCAAGACCGTGGTGTGGCAGGCAACGCACACGATGTTCGTAACCTCGAACCACCGCCCTCTCGTCACTGAGACTGACCACGGAACATGGCGGCGCTTGCAGATGGTGGTGTTCCCGTATCGGTTCGTTCGGAACAAGGCGCTCAGGCCCGGCGAGAAGCGCGGAGACCCCGCTCTGCGACACCACTTCCGCACAGTGCCCGAGGAGGCCGTGCTCTCGTGGCTCGTGGCCGGGGCGATGCGCTGGTACGCACTCGGGATGCGCACGCCCGACGCTCCCGAGCGCATACAGGTGGCTACGGCCGAATGGCAGCTTCTTGCAGACGACGTGATGCAGTTCGTCAACGATCGGCTCGTTTTCGAGAAGGGTGCTGTCGTCCTCGCCTCCGAGGTGTGGATGGAGTTCGACGCCTGGGCCAAGCAGCACAACAAGCAGGGTTGGTCGCTCAACACCTACGCGGAGCGCTTCGCAGAGCATCCGCAGTTCAAGGACCGGGGCGTGCACCAGCGCCGTGCCAGCGTCACCAACCTCCTGGTATCCCGCCCGGCGCACCTGTCCGGACCCGGTCCGTACCTCAAGCGGCCTGCGGAAGAGAGCGCCGTGACCGGAAAACAGCGCATTTGGGAAGGCATGCGTTGGCGCGACTCCTCATGATTTACGCACCCCGGACCGGCCGGACCGGCTCCCGTAGAACTTCTCCTTATACGCCTCCCGAGAAGAAGTTCTAAAAAGGGCGGTCCGGCCGGTCCGGCGGATGAAAACCAACACAACAAGCACGAAAAAGAGAACTGGAGAGTTGACATGAGTAACAAGGAATTGAACCCCTTACAGGGCGTGACCCTATGCAAGGCTCGGCGGCGCAACGGTCAGCCATGTGGGAACCGACCGAGCAACGGTGCAGCGGTGTGTCGGATGCATGGCGGGGCAGCTCCTCAGGTGCGCGCTGCGGCACAGGTGCGGCTGCTGATGCGGGCGGATGACCTCATGTCCGCACTGCTGAGGATCGCCCTGGACGACAAGCAGCCCGTGCAAGCACGCCTCGTCGCCATCCGCGACGGCCTCGACCGGGCAGGCCTCGCGAGCAAGCAGGAGATCGAGATCGCGATGACTCCCAAGCGCACATACGAGGACGTGCTCGACGGTGTGCTCGTGGACGTTGCGGAGGACACCGACGAAGACCCCAACGTGATCGACGCGGACGTTGTGGAGGATGCCGAGGCGTACGAGAGGGATCGGGACCGCCGCGTGGCTGAGGTCGCAGAGCGTGAGGGAGTGGCACCCAAGCGCAAGCGGCCTCTCGTCAGCAACGAGGAGCGCGCAGTCCAGGAGCGGGACCTGTTCGAGCAGGCTCCGCCCGAACCCGAGACCCGCGCCTCCAGACTGTCCCGCGAGCAGTACATCTTGGCTCGGGAGCGCGGGGACAACTTCTCCAGCCGGGGTCTCGGCATGACTGCGGACCAAGCCCGAGTCGCCGCGAGCCGACGTGGCAAGGCGCGGTCGAGCCAGGCGGACATGAGCTGACGCAGCGGTAGAAGGCCCGGAGCCACATGAGGATGGTCCGGGCCACACGAGCTAGGCGTTCCGTGAGGCCGGTATGAGCCGACCGATTATCTGCCACCAAATGGCCAGCAAATGCTTTGTTGCCATATGCAACAAAAGCAGGTTTAACTTCCCTCCGAGCGATGACGAGGATCACCGCTCCGAAACCACCAAGGAGAAACCATCATGTCGAACACCAAGCAGACCCCGGCTCTCGCCAACTACGCAGCCAAGGAAGTAACCCCGGTCATCGCCGCCTACGCCGCGTGGCTGGAGGAGCAGACCGGCTACAAGGTAGACCCGCTGTCCGTCTACCTCAGCTCGGCTCTGCGCGGTGCGTTCCAGAAGAGCGAGGGCAACCAGGCACGCATCGCCACCCGAGCCGCCGAGCTTGAAGCAGAGACCAAGGCCAAGGCTGCACGTGGGCTCGCCGCCGCCGAGGCTGCCTACGCCAAGGCCACAGCTCCCAAGCCGGAACCCAAGGCGAAGGCCGTTCCCAAGGAAGCTCCCGTTCGTGCCACAGCCGCCAAGCCTGCCACGCGCAAGGCCGCTCCGACCAAGACAACGACCACCAAGGCGGCTCAGGCATGAGCAAACGGATGCTCGGCTATCTGCGCATCAGCCGCGCCGACAGGAGCCGCGACACCTCCCTCGGCATCGAGGCGCAGCGTGAAGCGATCCTGTCGACGGCGACCGTCAAGGGGTGGGAGATCGTCGGGTGGTACGTGGACGACGGTGTATCCGGCAAGGACACTGACCGTCCCGGCTTGCAGGCCGCGCTCGCCGTGTTGCGTAACCGGAAGCGTCGCACCGCAGACGGCCTCGTCGCAGCCAAGCTCGACCGCCTGTCTCGGTCGGTCATCGACTTCAGCGACCTCCTCGCCACCTCACACCGGCAGCGTTGGGCCATCGCCGTGCTGGACTTCGACTTGGACACAGGCAACGCAACGGGCCGATTCATCGCCGGGGTACTGATGCAGGTGGCGCAGTTCGAGCGCGAACTGATCGGCGAGCGCACGTCAGCAGCCTTGGCAGCGCTGAAGGCTGAGGGTGTCCAACTCGGCAAGCCCTCCCAAGTCACGCCCGAGGTGCAAGCTGCGATCCTGCTGCACCACGCGGCAGGGCTGAGCCTTTCCGCCATCGCCCGACGACTCAACATTGAAGGTGTGCCCACGCAGAGCGGTGCCGGCCAGTGGTCACACACCGTTGTCGGCGGTGTCGTCCGTCGTTCTGCGGAGAAGGTCGCAGCATGAGCGCCGAGCTGCACCGGCACACGGCACGTCAGACCCTCGGCACTGCATACAACCTGCGACCTGCCACGGTGAGCGTCCGCGCTGGTGACCTTCAGCCCGGCCAAGTGGTTATGGAGTCCGACGACCACCCGGCCGTGATTGTCAGCATCACGCGGCTCTACACCGGCATCCGAATCCACGCCCGGTATATCTGGTCCGGAGCCACCGAGCGCGACTGGGAACTCGGCTTCTTCCACCCTGACACCCGAATTTCTCCAGCCGAGGACGGCGAATACTGATGGCACACGTACGCGAAGTGCAACGCAAGAAGGCACCAAACGGAATCGCATTCGAGGTGCACTGGCGCGAGGGCGACAGGAAGATGCAGCGCACCTTCACCGTGAAGCGTGAGGCCGAGCGCTTCGCCCTGAAGGTGGAGGACACCAAGGCCTCGGGCGACATCACGGCTCCGCTCGCCAAGAACTTCAAGACGTTCCGCGAAGTGGCAGCAGCTTCCTTCGAGGCGAGCCGTTCGAGTCTGAAAGCGGGAACGCTTGTGCAGTACGAGAACCTGTTCGACAAGAAGATCCTCCCGCGCTTCGGCTCACGGCGTATCTCGACCATCACCGGGCAGGATGTGGAACGTTGGGTCGCAGACCTCACGCGGGACGGCCTCGCACCGAACACGGTGCACAACCACTACGTCCTGCTGAATAAGGTGTTCCGCTACGCCATGCGCCACCGGCTCATCTCGTTCAACCCCTGCGACGGGGTCGAGTTGCCCAAGAACGTCCCGAGTGCGGACTTCGCTCCGGTGTTCCTGACCGCGAAGCAGGCCGACGCGCTCGCTGCCCAGTTGAAGGACTACGCGCCGCTCGAAACATTGACTCGTTTCGCCGCGTACACAGGGCTGCGCGCCGCAGAGATTACTGGGCTGCGCGTGCGAGACGTGAACTTTACGGCTGGACACATCGAGGTTCGTCAGACCGTGAAGCGCTTGGGAGGGGAGTGGACCGTCGGCACTCCGAAGTCCAAGCGTTCAACGCGCAACGTTCCCCTGCTGAACCGCGACCTCATCGCAGCCTTGAAGTTGCACCTGCTCCGGCACCCGCACTCCGGCGACCCCGACGCGCTGTTCTGGCCGGGCCGCTCCAACGGCTCGCGACGCCTGGACTGGACGCGACCCGTCGACCTCGGGGGAGTGCTGAAGTACTACATGCGCCCCGCAGCTGAACGGGCAGGCATCCCGACGACCATCCGCTTCCACGACCTGCGCCACACGTGCGCGTCCCTGATGTTCGCAGCCGGGTTCAAGCCCTACGAGGTCAGCCGATGGATGGGTCACGCGTCTGTCGCTACGACAGACGGCATCTACGCGCACCTGTATCCCAGCGACTACAACGAACAGATAGCCCGCTTCGAGGCGTTCGTCGCTGAGGCGTAGTGGTATCCCCACCCCTGTAAGGGAGGCAGCCACCGGTCGAGCTCAGGGTTGGAACTCTGGGAGTATCGACAACATGAGCTCAAACCTGGAACCTGTATCGACGCAGAAGCTAATTCCAAACTTTGAAAACCCGCGTCATTTGGTCGTCGAGACGACAGAAGAGGCCATCGCGGCACTCATGTCCAAAATGCCCAGGAAGATCCTCAGCCTTGCCACCGACATCGTGACCTATGGTTTGGACCCGAGCTCGCTACCTATTGTCGTAGCCGATGGCGATTCCTACATTGCACTTGAGGGGAACCGCCGAGTCGTTGCGTTGCGTTTGATTCACAATCCGTGGCTGATTGAGCTCGAATCCCCATATCTCGAAGCATTCGAAGCGCTGCACCTGAAAGAGGCGGTTCCTGACGAGGTGCTCTGCATCGTGGTTGACGAGCGGGCAGAGGCCGATCACTGGATCGAACTCCGGCACACTGGAGAAAATGGTGGTGCGGGAACTGTCCCCTGGGGGTCACCGGAGCAGAATCGATTTCGAAAGCAGCGAGGATCGCAAACCGACGCGGCGATGCGATTTGCTGAGGCGATGAGAACTCTCTTCCCCGACGAAACGCAGTTCCTGCGCGACGTTGACAAGGTCGAAGCCGAAGTGTCTACGACTCTGGGGCGGGTGATACAGAATCCGGAACGGAGAGCACACTTCGGGTTCGAGCAGCTCGATGGCGTGTTGTACGTCCGCCATAACGTCGAAGAGTTGCTGCCGCTTTTGGAGCGCTTATTCCGTGATCTCGCCTCAGGAACTGAGAACGCGACAAATCTTCGAGACAAGTCTTATCTCGAAAATTACATGGATCGAATGCTGAACGAGGTCCCTCACGAGCGTTCGCGGCTTGAAAAACCAATTGCCGTTGGCGAATGGGCCGCCGCTCAGGTAGCCATCGGTACCCAGACAGACGAAGAGGCGACCAGAGGCGACGGCGACGGCAACGGAGAAGGCCAACCCGACGGCGGGGAGGTCGAGAGTGAAGACACTATCGGAGGGCTTTCAGCGAGCCGACGAAAGAGGAATCGAGAGGAACTGCACATATTCCAGGGCATTTCTCTGAAACACATGGACCTCCGAACCGCTGACGTGCTGAAGGAGGCGCAGAAGCTCTACATCGACACATCTCCAAACCTTTGCGCTGTGATGCTGCGTGTCGTCTTGGATCTCGTTAGCGCCAGCTTCTATAGTTTTAGAGGGCGTACAAACGCAGATAACACTGAGTTCAAGGCCAAGATCCTCTCCTGCGCTAACACGATCGATCCGACGTGCAAAGAACCATCGTTAGCGAGGGCCCGCGTGTTGATCCAGAGCGACGGAGCATTGTCTCCGAAGACTATGAACGGTTACGTCCACGCTTGGAATAAGTCTCCGTTGTCCAAAGACATTCGAGAGTTGAGTGCGGCGTACGGCCCTCTCCTAGTCAAGATCGATGAGTACATTAGGGACAATCCGCGCGAATGAGGTTCATCAGCCCGCTTCGATACCCAGGCGGGAAGGGCCGATTGGCTCCTTACATTTCCACCCTCATGTCTTGGCAGGACCCTCTTCCAGAGATCTATGCCGAGCCGTTTGCTGGTGGTGCTGGCGTCGCCTTGAAGCTTTTGGTTGATGGTGACGTCGACCGGATCCATATCAACGACTTGAACCCCGGCATAGCGGCTTTCTGGCGAGCGGTGTTTGACGCGCCGGAAGAGTTCGCCGACATGATCGATTCCGAGGACGTGAGTCTGGACGCCTGGCACCGTTGGCGTGACGTGTATCTAAATCCAGAAGGCGTCGATGACCTCAGTCTCGGATTCGCTACCTTCTTCCTCAACCGCACGAACCGGTCCGGCATACTCACCGCGCGTCCAATTGGTGGTCTAGACCAAGCGGGGACGTGGAAGATTGATGCACGATTCAATCGCCCGAATCTCTCGGGACGCGTTCGATTCTTGGGTGACTTCGCCGCGCGCGTCACCGTAACTGAACTCGATGCCAGAGTCATGATTCGGTCGCTTGGGGCCGAAGCCAGTCAATACTTCGTGTACGTGGACCCGCCATATCTGGTGCAGGGGGATCAGTTGTATATGAGCGGGTTATCTGCGGATGACCACCAAGGTGTAGCCGATGCCCTCGCCGAAACTGACGCGCGGTGGCTTCTAACCTACGACGCGGACGCACGCGTGACCGCGACGCTCTACTCCACACATCGTTGCCTTGAGTTCGACATTCGGCACAACGCCCACCGGAACCACCTGGGTCAGGAGTATGCCGTTTTCGCGCCGAACCTCGTGGTTCCCGACGACACGGTTGTTGTCTCAGGTCTCGGACGATGGATCCGTGCGTCCTAGAGTTGGACGGGTTTTGGACGGGATTTAGGCTTCGGACGGCTGGGAGGTGACCTCACGGGCCTTGCGATTCACTGGGAGGGGATGACGGGAATCGAACCCGCGCCATCAGTTTGGAAAACTGAGGCTCTACCATTGAGCTACATCCCCCGGGCGCAGTTCCCTGCGCACTCACTCAGCGTAGTACACGTCGACGGTCGCCAGCTGCACGTCTCGACCCGCGGCATCCGGACCGTGCAGTAGACTTATTGAGGTCATTCCGCGAATTGCGCGAACTCTGCGCGCCAAGCGGATGCCATCACCGGGTTGAGAAATTGTCCGGGGCGTAGCTCAGCTTGGTAGAGCGCTCGGTTTGGGGCCGAGAGGTCGCAGGTTCGAATCCTGTCGCCCCGACCAACACCCCCTAAATACATCGGTCGAACACAGGAGATTGCCACGTGAAGTCCACGGTAGAACAACTGAGCCCCACTCGCGCGAAGGTCACCATCTCGGTGGCTCCCGAGGAGCTGAAGCCCAGCATCACCCACGCCTACGGCCACATCGCCGAGGACATCAACATTCCCGGCTTCCGCAAGGGCAAGGTCCCGCCGGCCATCATCGACCAGCGTGTCGGCAAGTCCGCCGTGCTCGAGCATGCGGTCAACGAGAGCCTCGACGGTTTCTACCGCTCGGCCGTGACCGAGCACAAGCTGCGCCCACTGGGCCGCCCCGAGGCAGACATCGTCGCCTGGCCCAGCGACAAGGACTTCTCCGGAGACCTGGAACTGGCCATCGAGGTCGACGTGCGCCCCGAGATCGACCTGCCGAACTACTCCGGGCTGAAGCTCACCGTCGACGCCGTCGAGGTGTCCGATGAAGAGGTCACCGAGGAACTCGACAACCTGCGCAGCCGCTTCGGCACGCTCGTCACCGTCGATCGCCCCGCCACCACGGGCGACTTCGTGCAGATCGACCTGATCGCCGCCATCAACAGCGTCGAGGTCGACAACGCCACCGGCATCTCCTACGAGGTCGGCTCCGGCGACCTCATCGACGGCATCGACGAGGCGCTCGACTCCCTCAGCGCCGGCGAGACCACCACCTTCAACTCCAACCTCATGGGTGGGGACCACGAGGGCGAGACCGCCGAGATCACCGTCACCGTCGGCGCCGTCAAGGAGCGCGAGCTTCCCACCGCCGACGACGACTTCGCGCAGATCGCCAGCGAGTTCGACACCATCGCCGAACTGACCGAGAGCCTCAAGGGCCAGGTCGAGCGCTCCAAGGTCTTCGGCCAGGGCACCCAGGCCCGCGAGAAGCTCGTCGAGCAGCTGCTCGAGTCGGTCGAGGTGCCGATTCCGACCGCGATCATCGAGGACGAGGTTCGTCGCCACCTCGAGGGCGAGAACCGCCTCGAAGACGCCGAGCACCGCGCCGAGGTCACCGAAGCCAGCGAGAAGACCTTCCGTCAGCAGATCCTGCTCGACACCATCGCCGAGGCCGAGAAGGTCCAGGTCAGCCAGGACGAGCTCACCCAGTACCTGATCCAGGGCGCAGCCCAGTACGGCATGGACCCGAGCGAATTCGTCCAGGCGCTGAGCGGCAACGGTCAGATCCCGTCGATGGTGGCCGAGGTTGCGCGCAACAAGGCCCTCGCCATCGCACTGGGCAAGGCCGAGGTCGTTGACTCCAACGGCAACGCCGTCGACCTGTCCGAGTTCGTCGCGGTCGCCGACGAGGCGTCCGGCGAGGACGAGGACGAGGAGATCGAAGAGGACGACTCCGACGCCGCCGAGGTCGACGCCGAGGTCGAGGCCATCAAGGCCTCCGCGGCGAAGAAGAAGGCCGCCGCCAAGAAGTAGCACGACGACCGCTCACGCGAGCGTACGGGTCGGATGTCACAGACATCCGGCCCGTTCCTCGTTTCTGCCCTGCCGCCCCCGCCCCCACCACGCCCATGTCCCTGATCCCGTCCCTGTCCCTCAGGCATCCCGCCCTGGACCAATTCGACGGAGATTTTCGGGTTTAGGGCCGTTATTCACGGTTTTCGGGGCCAGGAGAGCAAAATCTCCGTCGAATTGGTTCGGAGCGACGGATGCGTGGGCGGCGCGTTATCTGCCGAGGGCGAACACAGCCGTTCCGGAGCGTCGGCTCCTATAGATTCAATTTGAAGCGACAAGTGAAACGGAGCGCGACATGGCCGATATGACACCTACACCGGGCATTTTTGACCGACTGCTGAAAGACCGCATCATCTGGCTGGGTTCAGAGGTCCGGGATGAGAACGCCAACGAGATTTGTGCCAAAATCCTGCTGCTGGCCGCAGAGGACTCGGAGCGGGATATCTTCCTGTACATCAACTCGCCCGGCGGCTCAATCACGGCGGGCATGGCCATTTACGACACGATGAGGTTCGTTCCGAACGACATCGTCACCGTCGGCATCGGACTCGCTGCCTCGATGGGGCAGTTCCTGTTGTCCTCTGGAACCAAGGGCAAGCGGTACATCACACCCAACGCCCGGGTCCTGTTGCACCAGCCGTCCGGCGGATTCGGTGGCACGGCCGCCGACATCCAGACGCAGGCGAAGGTCATCCTGGATATGAAGAAGCGGATGGCCGAACTCACGGCAGAGCAGACCGGCAAGTCGGTCGAGCAGATCCTCATCGACAACGACCGCGACAACTGGTTTACCGCTCACGAGGCCGTGGCCTATGGTTTTGTCGACCACCTGCGCGGTTCCGCGTCGGAAGTGGTCGGCGGCGGCGGCACCAACGACTCAGTGAACAAGAAGTAGGACGGGCGAGACGACATGGAATTCACGAATTTTGGTCACCAGGCCGGGGGCCGCGTTTCGCAGGCTCCCGAGGCCCGATACATCCTTCCCACGTTTGAAGAGCGCACGGCCTACGGCTACAAGCGCCAGGACCCCTACGCGAAGCTCTTCGAGGACCGCATCATCTTTCTCGGCGTGCAGGTGGACGACGCGTCCGCCGATGACGTCATGGCCCAGCTCCTGGTGCTCGAGAGCCAGGACCCGGACCGGGACATCGTGATGTACATCAACTCGCCGGGTGGCTCCTTCACCGCGATGACGGCGATCTACGACACGATGCAGTACATTCGTCCGCACATCCAGACGGTCTGCCTCGGCCAGGCGGCATCCGCTGCGGCCGTGCTGCTTGCCGGCGGCACACCCGGGAAGCGCCTCGCCCTTCCCAACGCCCGCATCCTCATCCACCAGCCCTCGGCCGGCGGACAGGGCGGAGGTCAGGCCTCCGACATCGAGATCCAGGCAGCTGAGATTCAGCGGATGCGGGAGTGGCTCGAATTCACCATTGCTCACCACTCCAACCGCAGCGCGGAGCAGGTTCACAAGGATATCGACCGCGACAAGATCCTCGGCTCGGCCGAGGCCCTCGAGTACGGCCTGATCGACCAGATCCTGACCAGCCGCAAAAACGTGCCCACGCTCGTCAAGTAGTAGAGAGAAACCGTGAACGCGACGGATGTCCGGGCTCAACGGAGCCGGGCATCCGTCGCGTTTCGCATATCGGAGAGTTCGGGCACAACGGTGCCTGAACGTTATTCGCCAGATGCGGTCAGCCTGCACCCGTGCCGCACAGGCACAGGCTAGGCTCGATGCAGTTATCAATGGAGGAGGCTGACGGATGGCCCGAATAGGCGAAAGCGCTGACCTGTTGAAGTGCTCTTTCTGCGGAAAGAGCCAGAAGCAGGTGCAGCAGCTCATTGCGGGCCCCGGTGTCTACATCTGTGACGAGTGCGTCGAGTTGTGCAACGAGATCATCGAGGAGCGTTTGGCCGAAGCCACCGCTGAAGACGGTGCCGGCGAATTCGAATTGCCCAAGCCGAAGGAGATCTTCGGCTTCCTCGAGGAATACGTCATCGGGCAGGAAGCCGCCAAGCGCGCCCTCGCCGTTGCCGTCTACAACCATTACAAGCGCGTACGCTCCCGCTCCACCCTCACCGCCGCCGACGCCATCCACGACGACGTGGAGATCGCCAAGTCCAACATTCTGTTGATTGGCCCTACCGGCTGCGGCAAGACCTACCTCGCCCAGACGCTGGCAAAACGCCTCAACGTTCCCTTCGCCGTGGCGGATGCGACGGCCCTCACCGAGGCCGGCTATGTCGGTGAAGACGTGGAGAACATCCTCCTCAAGCTGATCCAGGCCGCCGACTACGACGTCAAGCGCGCCGAGACCGGCATCATCTACATCGACGAGATCGACAAGATCGCGCGCAAGGCCGAGAATCCCTCGATCACCCGCGACGTGTCCGGCGAGGGTGTGCAGCAGGCCCTGTTGAAGATTCTCGAGGGCACTGTGGCCTCGGTTCCGCCGCAGGGTGGGCGCAAGCATCCGCACCAGGAATTCATTCAGATCGACACCACGAATGTGCTGTTCATCGTGGCCGGCGCGTTCGCGGGCCTGGATGACATCATTTCGACGCGGGCCGGCAAGAAGGGCATCGGGTTCGGCGCTCCGCTTCACAGCAAGGGCGACGACGTCAACCTGTTCAGTGAGGTGCTCCCCGAAGACCTGCACAAATTCGGCCTGATCCCCGAGTTCATCGGCCGTCTGCCCGTGGTCACCACCGTCACCCAGCTCGACCAGGTGGCCCTGATGCAGATTTTAACTGTCCCGAAGAACGCCCTCGTGCGGCAGTACCAGCGCATGTTCCAGCTCGACGGCGTCGAGCTCGAATTCGAACAGCCGGCGCTGGAGGCCATCGCCGACCTCGCGGTCCTGCGCAAGACCGGTGCGCGCGGCCTGCGAGCGATCATGGAAGAGGTGCTCGGACCGATCATGTTCGAGGTGCCGTCGAGCTCCGAGGTGGCGCGCGTCGTGGTCACCCGGGCCGCCGTGCTCGATAACGCCGAGCCCACGATCGTGCTGCACAAGGCCCGTCGCGTCGACAAGTCCGCCTAGGTTCAGCGTCCGGCCTCACCCCGCTTCGGCACCCGAACGAACTGAGCCCGGGGGCCGCCGTGTACCAGCCCGCCTTCGTCGGCGTTGTTGCGGCGGTCACCGGATTCGCCGGTTTATTCGTGCTCGTCATCGCCGGGCTGCAGGCCGTGGGCGCCACCGATTCGCAGGCGGCATCCGGCCTGTTGGCGCTCTGCCTGCTGGTCGGCATCGACGGCGTGCTGTATCCCGAAGCCGATCGCCAGTGCGATGCTTGTCGGCATCCTGTTCCCGATCTGCCCGGCCCCGGTGACGGCAGCCGTGCAGCAGCCGCTGCTCGCGGTGCTGGTTGTTCTGGTCTGGCTCGCCGTGTTCAAGCTGGCGCGCGCGTGGATGGTGCCGGCGACCATGGTCGTGGCCGCGATCATCGACGTTCGGCTACCAGCCTCTGCCCTGCGCGATCCTGGTCGGCTCCGGTCTGGCGACCGCGGTCGGATCGGTCGTCGGCGCGCACGGCATCAACCTGACGGCAACTCGAAGTAGGGGCGCATGGCCGCGGTGTCCACGTCGTAGCGGACTCGCCGCACCCTCTCCGTGTAGAAGGCCCAGTCCCAGGCGGCGAGCTCGAAGTCCCCGCCGTCTGCATCGATCTGCACCTGCAGGTCGGCCTGCTCGACGCGCGCATTCCGGGCTGCCGCCGGCGCGAGGCGCCCGAGCATGTCGGTGACCGCCTCCGGGGTCTTCGCCGTCTGGTCCGCGGTCACGCCGGCCGCGTGGCTGTCGAATCCGAGCAGCCGGGCCCCCTCGGCGCGCAGCCGCGAGATCTCCAGCACGAGGGCGCGGTTGTCGAAAAGCCCGCCACGGATGCCCCGGGACCGTGAGGCGGCCAGCAGCCGCTCCCGCACACCCCGGTTCGTCAGCTGTGCCAAGTAGGGGTGCGAGGTAGGCAGCACCAGAGTGATCACGTAACGGCCGGTCAGGCCGCGCTCGTGGGCGGCCTCGGCCGCGGCGGAGATCTGACCTGGGGTGAGGCCATCCAGCTCGCTCACGTCGTCGAGCACGAGTGCCAGATCGATGGTGTCGGCGAGCAGGTTCTTCTCGAACCGGGTGGTGACCGTGGAGAGCCGCTTATTGTAGTCACGCAGCCGGGCCTTGTCGTCGTCGCCGAGGCCCGCGCCCGCGAGCGTGAACTCGGTGAAGTACCGCTCGATCAGGTAGCGCTCCTCCGGCTCCAGGTCCAACCGGTCCCGCTGCTCCTGCAGAGCGGCGATCCGGGTGAACAGGCCAGGGTCCAGACGGATGGCGTCCGCGTGCGCCGCGAGGAGCGGGGCCAATTCCTCCTCGAGGGCGTTGGTGAAGTCGCTGGAGTCCGACGAACTCCGGTTGAAGAACACCTCGGCCACCCGGGTCAGCAATGGTCCGCTGCGCTTGAGCGGAACCATCGTGTTGTCGAAGGTGGGGGCATCCGCGCTCGCGCAGATCGCCGCAATCTCGGCCAACTGCTCGGACATACCGTCCAGGAACGCCGGCCGATAGTGCTCCTCCGCAATCAGCGCGAACGGGGGCAGCTCGAACGGAAGCGTGCTGATGCTGGCGAAGGGGTTCATTCCTTCACCCTGTCTCATCCACATTTCGTCTGTCGGAGTATTCCCCCGCACGCCTAGGATCGATTCATGATCGACGAGCCGGCACGCCCCGAGACCGCGCCCCGGGAGCAGTACACGCACGGGCATCACGAGAGCGTGCTGCGCTCGCATACCTGGCGCACGGTGGCCAACTCGGCGGCCTACCTGATTCCGCACCTGGATGCCGGGCTGACCCTGCTCGACGTGGGCTGCGGTCCGGGCACAGTCACGGTCGACCTGGCACGCCGGCTGTATCCCGGTCAGGTCACCGGCATCGATGCGTCGGAGCAGATTGTGCGGCGCGCAGCCGGGCTGGCCTTCGATGAGGGGGTGCGGAACGTGTCGTTCCGGGTGGGTGACGCCTACGCGCTCGGCTTCGCCGACGCGAGCTTCGACATCGTGCACGCGCACCAGGTGCTCCAGCACCTCGCCAACCCCGTCGCCGCGCTGCGGGAGTTCCGGCGCGTGCTGAGACCGGGCGGGATCCTCGCCGCCCGCGACGTCGATTCCGGGGGAGTGATGTACTACCCGAAGCTTCAGGGCCTGCAGCTGTGGGAGAGCGCCTTCCGCGACGTGCAGTACTGGAACGGCGGCGACCCCGACGCCGGGCGCGCTCTCAAAGCCTGGGCGCGCAAGGCCGGGTTCACCGACGTGGCGAGTTCGGCATCCCTTTGGTGCTTCGCCTCGGATGTCGAACGCGAGTGGTGGGGGCGATCCTGGGCCGAGCGGGTGATCGAGTCCGACTTCGCGGCACACGCCATCGAGGTTGGCGCGGCCGACCTCGCCGACCTTCGGATGATGCAGGCCGCGTGGCTGCAGTGGGCCGGCGACCCCGATGGCTGGTGCGGTATCCCACACGGCGAGATCGTCGCCAGGAAGTAGCCCGTGCCGTTCCTCGACCGACTCCAACACTGGGCCCAGGTTCAGCCCGACGCCACCGCCGTCGCGGTCGGCGCCGACCGAATCAGCTTCGCCGAGCTCCGCGATGCGGCGGCGGCGATCCTGCCCGCGACGCCCCGGATCTCCAGCGTCTGCCTGCCCCACGGCACCGCGTTCGCCGTTGCCTTCGCCGCGGGCGTCTCCGACGGCCGCTGCTCTGCGATTCTCAACCCTGACTGGCCGGAGGCGCAGCGCAGGGTGGTCGAGGAACGCCTGGCGAGGATCGCCGGGTTGGACGGACGGGTCGCCGCCGGCGCGCCCCTGCTCGGCACGGAGCTGCGCGACGGTCCACCCGACAGGGACTTCCTCTACGGGTTCACCTCCGGCACGACCTCCGTGCCCAAGGCATTCACGCGCAGCCGAGCCTCCTGGCAGCGCTCGTTCGCGCTGGGCACCGAGTTCTTCGGCCTGACTCGGCACGACCGCACACTGGCGCCCGGTCCGCTCTCTGCCAGCCTCAGCCTCTACGCTTTCGCCGAATCGCTGCACACCGGCTCCGCCTTCTTCGCTCTGCCCCGCTTCTCCGCCGCCGACGCTGTCGCCTGTGTCACTGTCGAGCAGATCACCCGGATCGTGGCGGCGCCGACCGTGCTCCGTGTGATCGCCGCGCACGCGCTGTCCGTCGGCACGGACGGCAGGCCACCCACCGGCAGGGGGCTCACCGGCATCGTGAGTGCGGGGGCCAAACTCGACCCGGGAACCCTGTCGATGCTGCGCCTCTGGGCGCCGGACGCCAGCGTGTTCGAGTACTACGGGGCGGCCGAACTGAGCTTCGTGACGGCATCCGTGCTGCGTCCCGGCGAGGTGTCGCCGATCTCGGCGACCGCCGTCGGGCGGGCTCTGCCCGGCGTGGAGGTGCGCATCCAGGACGACGCGGGACGCGCCCTGCCGACCGGCACCCCGGGCACCATATTCGTGCGCAGCCTTCTGGTGGGCGGCGGGTACGCCTGGGGCGACGACGGCGAGGCGTTCCGCCGCGAGGTCGACTGGTGCACGGTCGGCGACATCGGCTTCCTCGACCCGGCTGCCGTGCTGCACCACCTCGGCCGCCGCGCCGACCTCATCGTCACGTCCGGGCACAACGTCTACCCGCAGCAGGTCGAAGCGGCTCTGCGCGGCCTTCCCGGCGTGGAGGCGGCCGTCGTCACCGGTCTGCCGGACCCCGTTCGCGGAACCCGCGTGGTGGCCGCCGTGATCGCGGGCTCCGAGACGGATGCCGTGCGCATCCGGTCGCACGTCGCGGCTCTGCTCGCCGCGCCCCACCGGCCCCGCGCCTACTACGCCCTGGCGGAACTGCCGCTCACCTCGGCCGGTAAAATCAGCCGGGTGATGCTGCGCCGCTGGATCGAGGAGGGTGACCGTCGTGTGCGCCCGCTCCGCTGACCCAGTCCGGCCGGATGCGGTCGGTGCCGACGGCTCAGCTGCTCCCAGCGCCGACACCGTCGATTCGCCCGCCGGCCCGCCAACCGACGCTGCCCGGGAACCCGTGATCGTTCTTGCCCGCCGCACCGCCTTCGGCCGCCGCAACGGGGTGTTCGCGCACACCCGTGCCGAAGACCTGCTGGCCCCCGTGCTGAACGCCGTGGTGTCCGGCGGCGGGGTGTCCCCGGCTGCCATCGACGACGTCATCATCGGCAACGCGGCGGGCGGCGGCGGCAATGTTGCCCGCCTCGCCGCGCTGACGGCCGGTCTGCCGGATTCCGTCCCCGGCCTCACGATCGACCGGCAATGCGGCTCCGGCCTTGAGGCCATCGTGCTGGCCTGCCGGTTGGTTGCCGCCGGCGCCGGCGACCTCTACCTTGCCGGGGGAGTCGAGAGTTGCAGCACGGCCCCGCTGCGCGCGCACCGGCTCACCTCGAGCGCCGGGCAGCCGGACTTCTTCGATCGCGTGCGTTTCGCCCCCGACTCGGTCGGCGACCCCGACATGGGCGTCGCCGCCGAGAACGTGGCCGACCGCTACGGCATCTCCCGGCAGCGGCAGGACGCCTTCGCCCTCCGCAGTCACCGGCTGGCCGCCACGGCTGCCGCCGTGCCGGCCCCCGAGATCGTGCCGCTGCAGACAGAGGCCGGCCCGGTCTTCGTCGACGAGGGTCCCCGCCCGGGTCTGACTAAGGCCCTGCTGGCCCGGTTCGCGCCGGTCTTCCGGCCGGGAGGAACGGTCACCGCCGGCAACTCCTGCGCGGATGCCGATGGCGCCGTCGTGGTCCTGGTCACCAGCCGCCGGCGGGCACGCGAACTCGGACTGACCGGCTGGTTATCCTTCGTCGACGCCGCGGTCACCGGCACGGACCCGAACTTCCTCGGCATCGCCGGCGCCGAGGCCGCGCGCCTCGTGCTGCTCCGGCAGGGCCTGACCGGGGCCGACCTGGCTCGGATCGAGTTCAACGAGGCGTTCGCGGCGCAGGTGCTTGCATCCCTCGATCTGCTCGGCGTTGCGGAGGAGCACGCCAACCGCGAGGGCGGAGCGCTCGCCCTCGGGCATCCGTTCGGCGCCAGCGGAGCCCTGCTGGTGCTGAGGCTGCTGCAGCAGTGTCGCGCCGCGGCAACGCCGGGGGACGCCGCCCTCGCGGCGGTCAGCATCGCCGGCGGCCTGGGGGTCGCCGCATTGTTCCGCTGGGAGCAGTCCCTGTCATCGGAGGCAGCGTGCGTCGACCGACTCTCACGCTGACGCACGACCACGGGGTGCGGAGTGGCCCCGCGGAAACAGCAGCGCCGCCGGCTAGACGAATTCGACGGAGATTCTGCCCAAATCGGCCCCAGACTCGCCGAAACCTTCGTTTCCGCCACAATCTCCGTCGAATTGGTTCACCCAGGAGCCGTCGTGGAGGTCACTCAGCCCCGCGGAGTACCGGGATGCCGGTCAGCAGAGGTTAGATCCAGTCGTCCTCGTCGTCGAGCACGATCGACGGCTGCGTGATCGTGGCACTGTCCTCGCCCGGGTCATAGCGGATGATCGTGCCGTCGTCGAGCTCGAGCACGGGGTTGCCCTCGAGCCAGGTCAGTGTCCAGAGCCAGGCGCTGGAGTCCCCCGCCGGCGCGGTGAGGTCCTCTTCGACCGCACGGATGGCGATCTCCACCACATGGGGCAGCCCGGCCGGCGCCGGGTGACCCAGAGGCCAGCGGGTTCCCATTTTCACTTACAGCTCGATCTCGTAGGTGACCCAGTCCATGCGGGTGGCCACATCGTCGTACAGGCGCTGCGCGGTCTCGTTGTCGGCGGCGGTCAGCCACTGCACGGTCGTGAGACGGTCCGCCGCGGCGTACTCCTTGGCGAACTCGATCAGGGCCCGGCCGACGCCCGTGCTGCGGGAGTCCGGCGTCACGAACAGGTCGTCCAGGAACAGTCCGCGAGTGGCGGTCAGGGTGCTCGGGACCTCGCGGTAATGGGCGAAGCCGACGAACTCGCCGTCCTCGTCGACAGCCACGGCACCGGCGAGAGACTCGTTCTTGTCGATGATCCAGCTCCAGACCTGGAGCGCTTTCTGATCAGTCAGTTCGCTCTTGTAGAACTCGCTGTAGCCCTCGAAGAGTCCCAGCCATGAGAAGAAGTCCTTGTCGCCGAGCGCGCGTACCTTGATTGACATTCGGTTCTCCTAGTTCTCCAGCACCGTGGCGAGCACGATGTCAGTGACAGCCAATTCGCTGCCCTCAATAAAAACCAACTCCGAGATGCGGCCAACGGCCCTCAGATCGGCTGCAGCCTGCCTGAGCAGGGCAATCTCTGCAGCCGTACCGCTAATTACAGCAGAAACAACGGCGGATTTCTGGGATGCCTTGGCATCCGTTTTCGCGCGGCGGATGCCGGTGAGCGCCCGGCTGGACAGGTCCAGCAGGGCCACGTTGCCGCCCTGCCCTCCGCCGAGCTCGGTCTGAACGGGCCAGGGGGTACGGTGAATGGACCCCTCGTTGGACCAGGACCAGGCTTCCTCGGTCGCGAACGGCACGAACGGGGCGAAGAGGCGCAGCTGGGTGGCCAGGGCGGTGCGCAGGGCGGCGACGGCCGAAGCCTGGCCGGCTCCCGCTTCGCCGTACGCGCGCTCTTTGACCAGTTCGAGGTAGTCGTCGCAGAACGTCCAGAAGAAGCTCTCGGTGAGTTCCAGCGCACGCGCGTGGTCGTAGCCCTCGATCGCGGCGGTGGCGTGGCCGACGACGACGCTGAGCCGAGCGAGCATGCTCTGGTCGAGCGGCTCGGTCACGGGGGCGTCGGCGGCGCCGTCGAAGGCAAGGATGAACTTTGACGCGTTCAGGATCTTGATCGCCAGGCGACGGCCGATTTTGATCTGGGTCGGGTTCTTGGGGTCGAAGGCGGCGTCGGTGCCGAGGCGCGACGACGCGGCCCAGTAGCGCACGGCATCCGAACCGTGCTGCTCGAGCATGTCTGCCGGGGTGACCACATTGCCCTTGGACTTGGACATCTTCTTACGGTCGGGGTCGACGATGAAGCCGGACAGGGCTGCGTGCTGCCACGGCGAGACGCCGTGTTCCAGCTCGGAGCGCAGCAGGGTGGAGAACAGCCAGGTGCGGATGATGTCCTGGCCCTGCGGGCGCAGCGAGTACGGGTAGACGAGATCGAACAGTGCGGGGTCGCGCTCCCAGCCGCCCGCAAGCTGCGGGGTCAGGGAGGAGGTCGCCCAGGTGTCCATCACGTCGACCTCGCCGACGAAGCCGTTCGCCTGGCCTCGCTGCTCGGCGGCAAAGCCCGGGGCGGTGTCGGAGGACGGGTCGACCGGGAGCATCTCGCGGGTGGCGACGATGGGCTGGTCGAAGAGCGGGTTCGCGTCGGCATCCAGCGGGTACCAGATCGGCAGCGGAACGCCGAAGAAGCGCTGGCGGGAGACGAGCCAGTCGCCGGTGAGGCCGTTGACCCAGTTCTCGTAGCGCACGCGCATGAACTCCGGGTGCCACTGCAGGTCGGTACCGTGCGTGAACAGGCGGGCGCGCAGCTTCTCGTCCCGAGCGCCGTTGCGGATATACCACTGACGGGTCGACACGATCTCGAGCGGTTTGTCGCCCTTCTCGAAGAACTTGACCGGGTGCACGATCGCGCGGGGCTCGCCGATCAGGTCGCCGCCGATGCGGAGCAAGTCGACCACGGCTGCCTTGGCGGAGAAGACGGTCTTGCCGGCCAGCTGCGCGTACGCGGCCTGTCCGGCCTCGCTTGTGATCGCCTCAGGCGCCTCGGCGATGATGCGGCCGTCAAAGCCCATGATGGCGCGGTTCGGCAGGTCGAGTTCACGCCACCAGATCACATCGGTGACGTCGCCGAACGTGCAGATCATGGCGATGCCACTGCCCTTGTCCTTCTGCGCGAGGTGGTGGGCCAGGATCGGCACTTCCACGTCGAAGAGGGGGGTGCGCACGGTCGTGCCGAACAGCGCCTGGTAGCGCTCGTCGTCCGGATGCGCCACAAGCGCCACACAGGCCGGCAGCAGTTCCGGGCGGGTGGTCTCGATCTCGATGGCGCCGCCATCGGGCTTGGCGAAGGCGACCCGGTGGTAGAACGCCGGCATCTCCTTGTCTTCGAGCTCGGCCTGGGCGACCGCGGTGCGGAAGGTGACGTCCCAGAGGGTGGGGGCCATGGCCTGGTAGGCCTCACCGCGCTCGACGTTGCCGATGAAGGCGGACTGGGAGGTGACCAGGGAGTCATTGCCGATCGTGCGGTAGGTCTGGGTCCAGTCGACGCTCAGGCCCAGCATGCGCCAAACGGCCTCGAACTGCTTCTCGTCCTCGATGGTGAGGCGCTCGCACAGCTCGATGAAGTTGCGGCGGCTGATCGGCAGCTGGTCGGCGGCTTTGGTGCTTTTGCCGTCTCCGCCCTCGAACGGGGCGGTGAATTCGGTGGCGTAGGGCAGCGACGGATCGCAGCGCACGCCGTAGTAGTTTTGCACGCGCCGCTCGGTGGGCAGGCCGTTGTCGTCCCAGCCCATCGGGTAGAAGACGCTCTTGCCGCGCATCCGCTGGAAGCGGGCGATGACATCCGTATGGGTGTAAGAGAAGACGTGGCCGATGTGCAGGGAGCCGGAAGCGGTCGGCGGCGGGGTATCGATGGAGAAGATACTCTCCCGCGTGGCCGAGTCACGGTCGAAACGGTAGGTGCCGGCCTCTTCCCACGAGCCGCCCCACTTGGTTTCGAGGCCTTCAAGGGCCGGTTTTTCCGGAACGTTGGCGGCGGTCATGTTTCTCCGATTCGATCTGTGCGGCACCGTGTCGTTGGTGAAGTGCCTGAGTATTGGGCCTTACCCAACTTACCGGATGCCCCGTCGTCCGCCGACTCCGGCCGTCACCAGGCTGCCGGAGCGCCGACAGCGCCCGGCCGGGCCTCGCCGTGAGTGGCAGGATTGGAGCGGGAAGGGGTGCCATGGATGACCCGGGAACACTGTCCGAGGCCCGTCGCACGGTGCTGCGCCGCACGGTGCGCTGGATCGTGGGTTTCACGATCGGCTACAACGTGCTCGAGGCCGTCGCCTCGATCGTGGCGGGCGCCGCGGCATCCTCGACCGCCCTGATCGCCTTCGGCCTGGACTCCGTCATCGAGGTGCTCTCCGCCGCGGTCATCGCGTGGCAGTTCTCCCGTCGCGATCCTGAGCGCTGGCAGAAACCGGCCCTCCGCGCCATCGCGATCGCGTTCTTCACCCTCGCCGGGTACGTGATCCTGGCCGCCGGCCTGAGCTTCGCCGGCGTCGTCGAGGCCGCGCCCAGCCCGCTGGGCATCGTCATCGCGTGCCTCAGTCTCGTGATCATGCCCGGGGTGGCAGGCGTGGAGCGCCGGACCGGCGCGGAGCTCGGCAGTGCCAGCGTGATCGCAGACGCCCGGCAGCTGCTGCTCTGCGCGTGGCTGTCCGGGTCGATGCTGCTCGGGCTGGCGGCCAACGCGCTCCTCGGCTGGGCCTGGGCGGACTCGCTCGCCGCCCTCGTGATCGCCGGGTTCGCGATCAAGGAGGGCATCGGGGCATGGCGCGGCGAGGCCGAGCCGCCGGTGGTGCTGCACGTCAACTAGGAGGGTGAGCCCCCCGTATCAGGCGGTGGTCTAACCAATTCGACGGAGATTTTGCTCTGGGAGCCGGTTTTCGGGCCCAACAAGGCGTTTCGGGCAAAATCTCCGTCGAATTCGTTCGGTACGGAGTTGCTCCAGGGTCAGAACCCGATCCGGGGGACCGCGCCGAGCAGGGCCTGCGTGTACGGATGCTCCGGCACGGCGAAGACCCGGGCCGTTGCGCCGGTTTCGACGATACGGCCGTCCAGCATTACGGCGACCTGGTCGCTGACGTGCTGGATCACCCCGAGGTCGTGTGAGATGAACAGCAGGCTGAGGCCCAGGTCCCGCTGCAGCTCGTCGAGGAGGTCGAGCACCTGGGCCTGCACGGTCACGTCGAGGGACGACACGGGCTCGTCGCAGATCAGGATCTGCGGCCCCGACGCCAGCGCCCGGGCGATGCTCACCCGCTGCCGCTGCCCGCCGGAGAGGGACAGCGGCCGCCGGCCAAGCAGCCCCTGCGGCAGACCCACCGCGTCGAGCAGCGCCAGCACGCGCAGCCGGTCGGCAGCCGAGGCAGCCGAGGCAGTGGCCGCAGTGGCAGCCGAGGCGGATGCCGCGCCGCGCCCGGTGCGCCCACCGCCGACCGCGTCCCGGAGCACCTGCTCGACGCTCAGCCGCGGGTCGAAGGAGCTGAGCGCATCCTGATAGACCGCACCAAGCCGGGGCCGCAGGAGCCGCCGTTCCTTCTCCGAGGCGGCGCTGAACGGCTGCCCGAGCACCCGCACCTCGCCGGCGTCCGGCCGGGTCAGCGCCAGCGCGAGGCGGGCCGTCGTGGTTTTGCCGGAGCCGGACTCGCCGACGATGCCGAGCGTCGTGCCGTGTTCGAGCCGGAACGAGACCCCGTCGACCGCGAGCTGCTCGGTGCCGTCGGGCCGGGTGAAGCGCTTGACCAGGCCGGTGGCCTCCAGCACCGTGTTGCGGGGAGCGACAGGGTCGGCACGATCTGAGAGAGCGAGAAAGGGCGCGGCGGCGGGCGACACCGGGGCCGCGGCCCGCGGGCTGAGGCGCAGCCCGCGCGGCTTGTCGACCGGGATCGCGGCGAGCATCTGCCGGGTGACCGGATGCTCCGGCCGGGTCAGAATCGCGTGCGCCGGTCCCTGTTCCACGATCCGTCCCTCGCTCAGCACAGCGATCCGGTCGGCGATGCGGCCGACGACGGCCAGGTCGTGGCTGATCAGCAGGATGCTGGTGCCGGCGCGTTTCAGACCCGCCAGCAGCTCCAGGATTTGTGCCTGCACCGTGACGTCGAGCGCCGTCGTGGGCTCGTCGGCGATCAGCAGTGGCGGGTCCAGGGCGATCGCGGCCGCGATCAGGGCGCGCTGGCGCTGGCCGCCGGAGAGTTCGCCCGAGCGCTTCCGCACAGAGTTGCCGGCGTCGGACAGGCCCACCCGGGCCAGCACCTCGAGCACCCGGGCGTGGCGCGCCGCGGCACCGAGGCGGGTGTGCAGTCGCAGCGAGTCGGCGATCTCCCGGCCCACCGGGCGCAGCGGGTCCAGCGACACCAGGGCATCCTGCAGCACCAGGCCCACGTCGCGGCCGCGCCGCCGGCGCCAGCTCTGCTCGGAGAGTCCGCGCACGTCGGAGCCTGCGAGGCTCAGCTCGTCGGCGCGCACCCAGGCGTTGTCGCCGGCCAGGCCGAGCAGGCTGCGCGCGGTGACGCTCTTGCCCGAGCCTGACTCTCCCACCAGGGCCAGGCATTCCCCGGGGGCCACCTCGAACGAGACGCCGTTCAGCACCGGGTCGGTATCATTTTGCGGTCCGAAGCCCACGACGAGGTTCTGCACCCGCACGGCCGGGGCAACCCCGCCGTCACCCTCGCCTGGCGCGCCCACCGAGGCGCCCACGCCGCTCTCGTCACTCACGCGCGCCTCACCCGTCGCTCGATGCCGCGACCGAGCGCCGTGGCCGACACCGCCGTCAGCACGATGAACAGCCCGGGGAAGAAGCTCATCCACCAGGCCGAGCCGATGTAGGTGCGCCCGGCGGAGAGCATCGCGCCCCACTCCGCGGCGGGCGGCGCCGCGCCCAGGCCGAGGTAGCTCAGCGCCGACGCCCAGACGATGGCCTGACCGATGCCGAGTGTGCCGAGCACGAACAGCGGCGCGAGCGTGTTCGGCAGGATGTGGCGCATCAGGATCTGGACGGGGCTGCGCCCGAGCACGGTCGCCGCCTCGACGAAGGCCGATGACCGCACCGACAAGAGCTGGCCGCGGATGATGCGGGCGTAGCCGGGAGCGGTCGCCAGGCCCACGGCGATGGTCGCCGTGGCAACGCCCGGCCCGAAGATCAGGATGAAGAGCAGGGCCAGCAGCAGGCCGGGGAACGCGAACAGCACCTCGAGGAACCGGTTCACGGTGAAGTCCACGACCGGGCCGAGCATACCGGCCAGGGTGCCGAGCACGAGGCCCAGGCCGAGGCCGATCACGGTGGCAAGGGTGCCGATCAGCAGGGAGCTGCCGGTGCCGTGGCTGACCCGGGTATAGATGTCCCGGCCGGACTCGTCGGTGCCGAACCAGTGCGCGGGTGAGGGGGTCTGAAACGCGGACAGCGGGTCGATCCCGAGCGGGTCGCCGGGCGCTACGAGCGCGGGGAACAGTGCCGCCGTGACCAGGAACAGCGCGAACAGGCCCGCCAGGACCTCGGCCACGCCGAACCGGCGCGTGCGGGGCGCGCGCGGCGACTGGGGCGCGCCGGTGCGCGGCGACCGGCCCAGCCCGGCCTGGATCTCGAGGTCGCTCATCGTGCCCGCAGCCTCGGGTCGGCGATGCGCTGGGCCAAATCGGTGAACAGGGTCATCAGGATGTACCCGACAGCCACGATCAGCACAGCGCCAACCACGACCGGCACGTCGCGCACGGTCACCGCGTTCAGAAGCGTGCGGCCGAGGCCCGGCCGGGCGAAGATGGTCTCGACCACCACTGCCCCGCTGATCAGGGAGCCGAATGCCCAGCCGGAGAGGCTGATCGCCGGCAGTGACGCGTGCCGGATCACGTGCACCCAGCGCACCCCGCGTTCGCTCTCGCCCCGGGCGCGGGCGGAGAGCACGAATGGGGATTCCAGCGCGGTGAACAGGGACTCCCGCATGATCTGGCCAAGGAACCCGGCCAGCGGCACGGCGAGGGTGAGCACCGGCAGCACCAGCCCGGAAACCCCGGAGGTACTGATCGGCGGCAGCCAGCCCAGCCAGACGCTGAACAGCACGATCAGCGCCGTCGCGAGCCAGAAGTGAGGGAGCGCGGCAGCCACGATCTCCAGACCGGAGCCCAGGTACCAGGCGACGCGCCCGCCGCGGGTCGACCAGGTGGCCAGCCCGAGGGCGAGGAGCCAGGCCACAGCGAGGGCGAGCACGGCCAGCAGCAGGGTGCCGCCGAGCTGGCCGACCAGGAGCGGGGCGACGTCCTGGTTCAGTGAGTAGGAGCGGCCAAGATCCCCGGTGGCCAGGCGAGCCAACTGTGCCAGGTACTGCACGAGCACGGGCTGGTCGAGCCCGTATTCCGCCCGCACCGCGGCGAGCGCCTCCGGGGAGGTCTGCGAGCCGGGGCCACCCAGGATGGCCTCGGCCGGGTCTCCGGGGATCAGACGGATGGCGAAAAAGGTGAGCGTGGCCACCATCCAGAGCACCAGCACCGCCCCTCCCAGGCGGGCCAGGACGACCCGGGCTGCCCGTGCTACTTCAGCCACGCATCGTAGAACGTGGGCGTCGACACGGTCGGCAACGCCCGCGCGCCCACCACATCGGTGCCGAGCAGGTAGTGGTTCTGCTGGTCGAAGAGCGGCAGGATGTAGAAGCCCGCGAGCACCTGGTTCTGCGCGTCGGCGTAGAGGGCGGCGCGTTCATCGGCATCCGTCACCTGGCCGGCCTGGGTGAGTAGGGCGTCGATGGCCGGGTCGTTCACCTGGGCGTGGTTGGCGAAGTAGCCGCTGGGTGCCGGGGTGATCCCGTCGGAGTGGAAGAGGATGCGCAGAACGTCGGGTCCGACCTTCGTGTACGGCGCGCTGACGGCGTCGTAGTCGTTCTCGCCCAGCGCGGTGTACCAACTGGAGAGGTCCATCGGGCTGAGCACAACCTCGAAGCCGGTCTTCTTCGCGGTGGCCTGGATCTGCTCGAACAGGGACTGCTCCGCCGGAATGGACTGGTTCGTACTCACCGGGAAGTCGACCGTGAGGCGCTCGCCGTCTTTCACCCGGTAACCGTTGGAATCACGCTCAGTCCAGCCGGCGGAATCGAGGAGGTCCGAGGCGGCCTCGGGGTCGTACGCGAACAGGTCCGGGCCCGACACGGCGAGGGGTTCGACGCTGGAGAGGGCGGAGTAGGAGCGCTCGGCCGTGCCCCGGAAGAGGCTGGTGACGGCGTCGTCGACATTCGCCGAGCGGATGAACGCCTCCCGCACGAGCGGGTCGTCGAAGGGCGCGCGGCCGGAGTTCAGTTCGATCCGGTTCGAGGCACCCGGGCGCGGGGCGTCGAGGTGCACGATGGTGTCGCTCTTCTCGGCCTGCACGATGGTGTCGGGCTGGGCGTTGTCGATCACGTCGGCGTCGCCGGACTGCAGAGCCGCGTAGCGGGACGCGGAGTCGGGGATGAAGCGCCAGACGATGGAGTCGAGGTAGGCAGGCCCGGTGTGCGCGGCATCCGCGGGCGGTGAGCTGTACTTCTCGTTCCGCACCAGGGTGATCGATTCCTGCTGTACCCACTTCTCGACCTGGAAGGGGCCGGTGCCGACCGGGGAGGCGCAGTTCTCGTCCTGGCTCCGGGCCAGCGCGGTGGGCGATTCGATCGCCAGCCACGGCTGTGACAGGGATTCGAGCAGGGCGCTGTCGGGTTCGCTGAGCGTAAGGCGCACAACGTTGGTGGAGATCACCTCGGTGCCGGTGACCTTCCCCAGAGCGAGGTAGCCGGTCGACGAGGCCGTTTCCGGGTCTTGGATGTGCGCGATATTCGCCTGCACGGCGGCTGCGTCGAGCGGGGTGCCGTCGGTGAAGCTCACGTCGGCGGGGAGCGTGAAGTCCCAGGCCAGCCCGTCGGCGCTCTCGGTCCACGAATCTGCCAGCCAGGGGATGATCTCACCGTCCGCGTCGCGGGAGACAAGCGACTCAAGGTACTGCGTGCTGACCAGGGCCTGCGGGTAGTTGCCGCCCACGTGCGGGTCCAGGCAGGTGGGCTCGGCGTCGCCGGATGCGTAGGTCAACGTGCCGCCGGTGAGAGGCCGGGTGGCTTCGGGGGACTCAGCGGTGGCGCAGCCGGTGAGCAGGATGCCGGTGGCGGCGAGGCCGACCAGCCCGGTCAGGGTGCGCGCTGCGCGATGGGTATACCCCGAAGTGTGCATAATGAGTCTCTTTCCGCGGCGCCCGATGGGCCGAGTGTGCACCTGCTGGACCCGTACGATTGGGGGCCTTGTGCACGTGTTGGACGGGATCCACAAATAAAATGATTGAGGACCATCGTAGAACACCGGTGCTGCATGCCCGATCAGGAACCCTGGCGGGCCGGCCGACCCCGCGGATCCTCGCGGGCGATGCTCGAGGAAGCGTTCGCCGAGCTGTTCCGTGAGCAGACGTGTGCGGGCACCGCGCGCTGTACACCCGGGGGTAGGCGCAGGGTAGACTAGACGAAAATGACTGTGATCCGGCTATCACCGGTGAGTCTTCGGAAGAACGGCAACCACCCTCGCGGCGGTTCTCAGTAGAACCGAACGGGTCGGGCCCGTCACAGCCTCAGAACAAGCGGTTTTCCGAAGCCTCGGCTCCGGGAGACAAGCGAGGTGGTACCGCGGCGAATCCCGTTCGGAGTCGGCGTCCTCGTGGAACAGGGGCAGATCTGTGAATGACAGAACCTGCCCGACTCGTCCAGGAGAGACATGACGTACCCCAAAGGCCAGCAGTCCGCTTCTCCCGCCCAACCCGGCGGAATCGTGCCCTCACCGAACTTTCCCCAGATCGAAACCGACGTGCTCGCGTTCTGGAAAGCCGACGGCACCTTCCAGGCGTCGATCGACAACCGTGCGGATGCCCCCGAGTGGGTCTTCTATGACGGCCCGCCGTTCGCCAACGGGCTGCCGCACTACGGCCACCTGCTGACCGGGTACGCGAAGGACCTCTTCCCGCGCTTCCAGACCATGCGCGGCAAGCAGGTGCACCGCCGGTTCGGCTGGGACACGCACGGCTTGCCGGCCGAGCTCGAAGCCGAACGCGAGCTCGGCATCACCGACAAGAGCGAGATCGAGAAGATGGGCATCGGGGCCTTCAACGCCGTCGCCCGCAGCTCCGTGCTCAAGTACACCAAGGTGTGGGAGGAGTACGTCACCCGCCAGGCGCGCTGGGTCGACTTCGAGAACGACTACAAGACGCTCGACATCACCTTCATGGAGTCCGTGATCTGGGCCTTCAAGCGCCTGCACGACAAGGGCCTGGCCTACGAGGGCTACCGGGTGCTGCCGTACTGTTGGCGCGACCAGACACCGCTGTCCAACCACGAACTGCGCATGGACGATGACGTCTACAAGATGCGCCAGGACCAGACCGTCACGGTCACCTTCCCGCTGGTCGGCGCCAAGGCCGAAGCCCTCGGGCTGACCGCCGTGCGCGCCCTGGCCTGGACGACCACCCCCTGGACCCTCCCGACGAACCTGGCGCTCGCCGTGGGCCCCGAGATCGTCTATGCCGTCGTGCCGGCCGGGCCGAACGGCACCCCGGACGCCACCGTGCTGCGGGAGGCCGCTTCCGGGGCGGATGCCGCGGCATCCGTCGCAACCACCGAGGTTTTCGGCGCCGAATACCTGATCGCGATCGACCTGGTCGGCAACTACGCCAAGGACCTCGGCTACGACTCGGCGGCAGAGGCGACCGCGGCGATCTCCCGCACGGTGCTCGGCAGCGCCCTGGAGGGCGTCAGCTACGACCGCCTCTTCGACTACTACGCCGACACCGCGGTCTGGGGCACCGAGAACGCCTGGACCGTCGTCGTGGCCGACTACGTCACCACCGCCGACGGAACCGGCATCGTGCACCAGGCGCCCGCCTACGGCGAGGAGGACCAGAAGATCTCCGTGGCCGCCGGCATCCCGGTGATCATCTCCCTCGACGCGGGCGGCAAGTTCCTCTCCGACGTGCCCGAGGTCGCCGGCCAGCTCTGGAGCGACGCGAACAAGCCGCTCACCCAGCTGATCAAGAATGAGGGGCGCCTGCTGCGCCAGGCCAGCTACGAGCACTCCTACCCGCACTGCTGGCGCTGCCGCAACCCGCTGATCTACAAGGCCGTGTCGAGCTGGTTCGTGCGCGTCACGGACTTCCGCGACCGTCTGGTGGACCTGAACCAGGAGATCAATTGGGTGCCGGAGAACGTCAAGGACGGCCAGTTCGGCAAGTGGATCGGCAACGCCCGCGACTGGTCGATCAGCCGTAACCGGTACTGGGGTTCGCCCATCCCGGTCTGGAAGAGCGACAACCCCGACTATCCGCGCGTCGACGTCTACGGCTCGCTCGACGAGCTCGAGGCGGACTTCGGCGTGCGCCCCACCGACCTTCACCGCCCCTATATCGACGCGCTCACCCGACCCAACCCCGACGACCCCACCGGGCGGTCCACCATGCGGCGCATCACGGATGTGCTCGACGTCTGGTTCGACTCCGGCTCGATGCCGTTCGCGCAGGTGCACTACCCGTTCGAGAACGCCGACTGGTTCGACAGCCACAACCCGGCCGACTTCATCGTGGAGTACATCGGCCAGACCCGCGGCTGGTTCTACATGCTGCACACGCTCTCCACCGCCCTGTTCGACCGTCCGGCCTTCAAGAACGTGGTCAGCCACGGCATCGTGCTCGGCAACGACGGCCAGAAGATGTCCAAGTCGCTGCGCAACTATCCCGACGTGAACGAGGTGTTCGACCGGGACGGCTCGGATGCCATGCGCTGGTTCCTGATGAGCTCCTCCGTGCTGCGCGGTGGCAACCTGATCGTCACCGAGGAGGGCATCCGCGAGGGTACCCGCCAGGTTATGCTCCCGCTCTGGAGCACCTGGTACTTCTTCTCCCTCTACGCCAACGCGTCCGGCGAGAACGGCTACGACGCCACCTGGCGCACCGACTCGACCGACGTGCTCGACCGCTACCTGCTGGCCAAGACCCGCGATCTGATCGTGGAGGTCACTGCCGACCTCGAGAACCTCGACAGCACCCAGGCGACCGCTCGAATCCGGGACTTCGCCGACGTGCTCACCAACTGGTACGTTCGCCGCTCGCGCGACCGGTTCTGGGCCGGCGCCGGGGCCTCTGTCTCGGTCTCGACGGTCTCATCCACCGCAAACGAGGCCTTCGACACGCTCTACACCGTGCTCGAAACGGTGACGCGGGTGGCCGCCCCGATGCTCCCGCTCGTCACCGAGCGTATCTGGCAGGGTCTCACCGGCGGTCGCAGCGTGCACCTGACCGATTGGCCCGACGCCGAATTGTTCCCGGCCGATGCCGGTCTCGTCACCGCGATGGACCAGGTGCGCACCATCAGCTCCACCGTGCTGTCACTGCGCAAGCAGTCCGGGCTGCGCGTGCGTCTGCCGCTGGCCACCCTGACCGTGGTCACCGCCGACACGGCGGCCCTGGCCCCGTTCGAGGGCATCCTGCGCGACGAGCTGAATGTGAAGAGCGTGCGTTTGGTCGAACTGGCCGACGACAGCGCGAGCGCCTACGGCATCACCTCCCGGCTCACCGTGAACGCCCGGGCAGCCGGCCCGCGACTCGGCAAGCAGGTGCAGCAGGTCATCAAGGCCGCCCGCGCCGGCGACTGGAGCGAAACCGACGGCGTCGTCACCGCCGGCGGTACCCCGCTCGCCGCTGGGGAGTACGAACTCGTGCTGCAGACCGGTCCGGCCGACGGTTCCGCCGTCGCTGACGACACGGCGGCGGATGCCCCGGCTCTGGCGCTCCTGGCGGGCGGCGGTTTCGTGCTGCTGGAGACGCAGACCACCCCGGAACTCGAGGCGGAGGGCTTCGCCCGCGACCTGATCCGCGCCGTGCAGGACACCCGCAAGTCGGCCGGATTCGAAGTGAGCGACCGCATCCGTCTCGACCTCGTCTTCTACTCCGCCGAGGACGCCGCGACCTTCGCCCTTGCGGCCGACGTCGACGTCGACGTCGCCGCGGAGACCCTGACCCTCCGGTTCGCCACCCATGTGGCCACCGAGGTGTCCGATGACAGCCTGGCGCACGGCCTGCCGTCCGAATGGCTGCAGAGCCTGGTCGGCTTCCCCGTCGAGCACTACGTGCTTTACGAGGCTGGTCACTATGCCAACCGGGGGACCGTCCTGGTCGCCGTCGCCCGAGAGAACGGACTCGTCCATGTCTGAACCCAAGAAGCCCGGATCGAAGAAGCCCGGATCGAAGAAGCCCGGATCGAAGAGGCCGCGCCAGTCCTCCGACGCCGGCCGTGAGGCCGGGGACGCCGTCTTCGCCGCCCTCCTCGCCCGCGTGGGCGAGGGTGCGCCGAAGCCGCGTCTGGCCCCGACCCGTCGGGCGCTCGAACTGCTGGGTGACCCTCAGACCGTCTACCCGGTGATCCATATCACCGGCACCAACGGCAAGACCAGCACGAGCCGCATCACCGAGAGCATCGTGCGCGCCTACGGGCTGCGCACCGGACTGATGACGAGCCCGCACCTGGTGCGGCTCAACGAGCGCATCGTGATCGACGGGGAGTTCATCACCGATGAGGCCCTGGCCGCGAACTGGGCCGACATCGAACCCTTCCTGGCCATGGTCGACGCGGAGCTCGAGGCGGCAGGCGACGACGTGCTCACCTTCTTCGAGGCGCTCACAGTGCTGGCCTTCGCCTGCTTCGCCGACGCCCCCGTCGACGTCGCCGTGATCGAGGTCGGCATGGGCGGCGAGTGGGATTCCACCAACGTCGCCGACGGGCAGGTGGCCGTGTTCACGCCCATCGCCCTCGACCACACGCTCCGCCTCGGCAACACGATCGCCGAGATCGCCCGCACCAAGGCCGGCATCATCAAGCCGTCCGCCGCCGTGGTCTCCGCCCGGCAGGGCGAGGCGGCGCAGGCCGAACTCGAGCGGGCCGCCGAGCTGACCGAGTCGACCCTGGCCAGTGAGGGCGAGGATTTCGCCCTGCTCAAAAACCAGGTCGCCGTGGGCGGGCAGCTCATCTCGGTGCGCGGCCTCGCCGGCACCTACTCGGACCTGTTCCTGCCGCTGTACGGCACGCACCAGGCGCAGAACGCGGCCGTCGCGATCGCCGCCGTCGAGTCCTTCCTCGGGGCCGGCACCACGGCGCTCTCGCAGGACCTGGTCGAGGAGGGCCTCGCGCAGGTCACCTCGCCCGGACGCCTGCAACTGATCGGAATCGCACCGACCGTCCTGGTGGATGCCGCGCACAACCCGCACGGAGCGGCCGCCCTCAGCACTGCACTGGCCGACTACTTCGACTTCGACGAGATTGTGGCCGTGGTGGGCATCCTCACCGACAAGGATGCGACCGGCATCATCACCGCGCTGCAGTCCAAGGTGGTGCGGTTTCACGTCACACAGTCGCAGTCCGAGCGCGCGATCGGCGTCGACGACCTCGCCGACCTGATCGCCGACCTCGGCAGCGAGGAGACAACCGTCCGGTTCGACGACCTCGCGCAGGCCCTCGACTCCGCCAGGGACTGGGCTCTCGAGTCGCCCAAGCGGGCTGTGATCGTGACCGGGTCGATCACCCTCGTCGGCGAAGCCATCATTCTGGCCGACGCACGGGAATGGCTGGCGAAATGACGTCCGCTCCCCGCTCGGTGAAGCGCACGCTCGCGACGATCGTGCTCGGCTTCGAGGTCATCGTGGTTGCCCTCGCCGCCCTGGTGATCTTCGGTCTGCAAGCGTTGCCGCCGTGGCTCGCCCTCGGTGGGGGAGCCGTGCTGGGGCTGGCCATGGTCGCCGTGCTCGCGCTGCTCCGTTACGAGTGGGCCTACGTGGTCGGCTGGATCCTCCAGCTGATCATGGTGGCCGCCGGCTTCCTCAACCCGGCCATGTTCTTCGTCGGCGGCATGTTCGCCGCCATGTGGGCGTACTGCATGATCGCCGGCTCCCGGATCGACAACCAGAACCAGAACTTTCCCAACAACGAGAACAACGAGAAGGAGAACTCATGAGCACCCAGGTCCAGGAAACTCTCGTATTGGTCAAACCGGATGGCGTTGCCCGCAACCTCTCCGGCGAGATCCTGCGTCGCATTGAGCAGAAGGGGTACTCCCTCGTCGACGCGAAGCTCGTGCAGGCCGACAGGTCCCTGCTGGCCGAGCATTACGCCGAGCACCAGGGCAAGCCGTTCTTCGAACCTCTCGTGGAGTTCATGGAAAGCGGTCCGATCCTCGTGCTGCGCATCGCCGGCGAACGCGTGATCGAGGGCTTCCGCTCCCTGGCCGGCACAACCGACCCGACCACCGCGGCTCCCGGCACCATCCGCGGCGACTTCGGCCGAGACTGGGGCACCAAGGAGCAGCAGAACCTCGTGCACGGCTCCGACTCGCCCGAGTCGGCCGACCGCGAACTGGCCCTCTGGTTCGACTGATCCGTACCGACCGGGGAACAGCCACTGACGGGATGCTTGGAGGCGGCTGTTCTCGTCGGTACCAGATGTCGTTGCTTTGTGCACCAAGCGCACCGCTGGCGCAGAATGGCCGATGATGGCAGAGCCCCGCTGAGCATGTGCCGACATCCTCTTTGATTCGTCTGACTAGAAAGCCTCACCATGCCGCACGCCCGGAACCTCTGGTTCAATCTGGTCTGGGCAATCCCGCTGGCGATCATCCTGCTGGTCGCCGTCGTGCTCGCCGCCCGGGGCATCCGTTCCCTGCCGATGGCGCAGGAGTTCCTGGTCGACTTCCCGGGGGCCTCGCCGCTGCCGTCGTGGGCCCCCGTCGGCTTCCCCACGTGGCTGGCGTGGCAGCACGGCCTGAATTTTTTCTTCCTGCTCTTCATCGTGCGTTCGGGTTGGCAGATCCGCACGGCCGGGCGCCCGAGCATGTTCTGGACCCGGCGCAACACCGGCCTTTTTCGAACCCGACGTGCCCCCCGCCGGTTGGGTATCAACCTCTGGCTGCACCTCGCGGTGGATGCCCTTTGGGTACTCAACGGGATCGTCTTCTACGTGCTGCTGTTCGTCACCGGTCAGTGGGTGCGCATCGTGCCGGTCAGCTGGGACATCATTCCGAATGCGCTCTCGGCCGCCCTCCAGTACGCCTCGCTGGACTGGCCGATCACCGACGGCTGGGTGAACTACAACGCGCTACAAACTCTGAGCTACTTCAGCATCGTGTTCGTGGCCGCGCCGCTCGCCTTGGCCTCGGGCATCCGTCTGTCACCGCTCTGCACGTCGCGCCGGCTTGGAGAACTGATCCCGCTGCGCCCGACCAGGGCCGTGCACGTGGGCGTGATGGTCTTTTTCCTTGCATTCATCGTGATCCACGTCACGCTGGTGTTCGCCACCGGTGCCCTGCGCAACCTGAACCACATGTACGCGGCGCAGAGCGACGACGGCTGGACCGGATTCTGGATCTTCGCCGCATCCCTGGTCGTGATGCTCGTGGCCTGGGTCGCCGAGGGTCCCCGACTGCTGCGGGCGGTCGCCTCTCTCGGCGGAACCGTGACCACGCGCTGAGCCGCGGTGCTGGCTGAGCCGGCCGATGGCTGAGACGGTCGAAACCCGGTGGTTGTGTAACCCCCCCGGCCGGGGTCCCTCCCTGGCCTTGTCTTTGGTTGCCTGGGCCGCGTCGCGGGCCAGGGCTTCGGCGAACCGGCGGGCCTGATCGACCTGTTCGGGCAGGTGGGCGTCGACCCGGGCGGCGTCCGCCTGGGTCTCCCGGATGGCGTCGAAGTGACGACTTAGGCGTTCTAGCTGCTCACTGTATGAGGACTTCATGAGACAAACGTTACGGGCAGCCACTGACATTCCATGCCCCAGATCGGCACCTGTCAGCGCCCTGTGGATAACCTGATCAAACGCGTATTGTGGTGGAACGGAAGCAGCCGTCGCGGGGCGCGCAGCACGCATCCGTCGTCACGTAAAAGCGGAGATTTTCGGGAAACGCCGGTTGTGGCGCCTGGGGTGACCCGGTGTTTCCGGACAGTCCTCCTGAATTCAGGATTGGATAGACAAATGGAACACGAGAAACACAA